>SKOF01000097.1 GCA_007120155.1 Thioalkalivibrio sp.
AACTGGGGCTCGCCGGACGACCCGAAGTCGTTCGCCGCCATGCGCTACACCGAGTCGCGGCTTTCGCCCTATGCACAACTCCTGCTCTCGGAACTGGGACAGGGCACCGTGGACTGGATTCCCAACTTCGACGGCACGCTGGAGGAGCCGAAGGTGCTGCCCGCGCGCCTGCCCAACGTGCTGCTCAACGGCGGCACGGGCATCGCCGTGGGCATGGCCACCGACATCCCGCCCCACAACCTGCGCGAGGTGGCCGCCGCCTGCGTGCATCTGCTGGACAATCCGAAGGCCACCGTGACGGACCTCTGTGAGCACATCCAGGGTCCGGATTTTCCCACCGAGGCGGAGATCATCACGCCGCGGGCGGAACTGCGGAAGGTCTACGAGACCGGCAACGGCGCCCTTCGCATGCGCGCCCGTTACGAGCGCGAGAACGGCGACATCATCATCACCGCGCTGCCCCACCAGGTCTCCGGCGCCAGGGTGCTGGAGCAGATCGCGGCGCAGATGAACGCGAAGAAGCTGCCCATGGTGGAGGACCTGCGCGACGAGTCGGACCATGAACATCCCACCCGCCTGGTGATCCAGCCGCGCAGCAGCCGGGTGGACGTGGAGGCGCTCATGGCCCACCTGTTCGCCACCACGGATCTGGAACGCAGTTACCGGGTCAACATGAATCTGATCGGGCTGGACGGCCGGCCCCGGGTGAAGGACCTGGCCACGTTGCTTGGCGAGTGGCTGGGCTTTCGAACCGAGACCGTGCGCCGGCGCCTGCAGTGGCGCCTGGACAAGGTGCTGGCAAGGCTGCACGTCCTGGAAGGCCTACTGATCGCCTATCTCAACATCGACGAGGTGATCCGCATCATCCGCGAGAACGACGAGCCCAGGCCCGTGCTCATGAAACGCTTCGGACTCACGGACATCCAGGCCGAGGCGATCCTCGAACTGAAGCTCCGCCACCTGGCGAGACTCGAGGAAATGAAGATCCGCGGCGAGCAGGAGGAACTGGGGAAGGAGCGTGACACGCTCCAGAAGACGCTCGGTTCCGCCGCGCGCCTCAAACGCCTCATCCGCGACGAGATCATGGCCGACGCGGAGAAGTTCGGCGACGCCCGCCGATCTCCCATCGTCGAGCGCGCCGCGGCCCAGGCCATGGACGAGTCCGAACTCATTCCCACCGAACCGCTGACGGTGGTGCTCTCGAAGATGGGCTGGGTGCGTGCCGCCAAGGGGCATGACGTGGATGCCCATGCCCTGAACTACAAGTCGGGCGACGGTTTCCAGTCCGTGGCCCGGGGGCGCAGCAACCAGCCCGCCGTGTTCATCGACTCCACGGGTCGCACCTACACCCTGCCGGCCCACACGCTGCCCTCGGCCCGGGGGCAGGGCGAACCCCTGTCCGGTCGCCTTACGCCCCCCGACGGAGCCCGTTTCGTGGGCGTGATGATGGGGGCGCCCTCAGACCTGTTCCTGCTGGCCACCGATTACGGCTATGGGTTCGTCTGCTCCCTGGAGGATATGCAGAGCCGCAACAAGGCGGGCAAGGCGGTCCTGAGCGTGCCCGCCGGGGCGAAGGTGTTGTCGCCGGTGCGGGTGCGCGACCCGGAGCAGGACTGGATCGCTGCCGCCACCAGCGAGGGTCACCTGCTGGTGACGCCGCTGGCCGAGCTGCCGCGCATGGCCCGCGGCAAGGGCAACAAGATCATCAACGTCCCCTCGGCGAAGCTCAAAACCCGGGCGGAATGGGTCGCCGCCGTCACCCTGGTGCAGGACGGCGAGCCCCTCACCGTGGTGGCCGGCAGGAAGTTCAAGACCATGAAGGGCCCCGAGGTGGACGAATACGCCGGCGAACGCGGCAAGCGCGGCCGCAAGCTGCCGAGGGGATTCCAGAAGGTGGACGAACTGAAAGTGGAGGCGTGAGGGGTGAGGGGATAGGCGTGAGGGAGGGGTAAGGGGAAACGAAAATGCGTTACCCGTCACCGCCTTTGGGTCGCTTGTCACCGACTCTGCCGCATGGGTCCGCTCCGCTTGACCCATCCTACGGGGAGCTCGCGGGAGCGGCCTAGATGTGATCTCTCAATAGGTTGTTCATTCGGAGCCTACCCGGAAAACTGGAGGTGCGAACCAAACCAACCCTCCAGGAGGCCCGAATGAACAACCATAAGAATGCCCGTCTGACACCCCACGGTCGAGCCTTGCTGGTGCGCCGAATCCTTGAGCATGGCTTGAGACCCGCTGAGGCCGCTCAGGCCATGGGAGTGAGCGTGCGCACCGCCTACAAGTGGCTCAAGCGCTTTCGCGAGCATGGCGAAGCGGGACTGATCAATCGCTCATCGCGTCCGCTGCAAAGCCCGCGCGCCCTCAGCCCGTCTGTGCGCGGCCAGATCATCGAGCGGCGCCACCTGCGCCAGACCTGCCGCCAGATCGCCCAGGCCTTGGGGATCGGCCATAGCAGCGTGGCACGCGTGCTTCGCAGCGAAGGGCTCAACCGCCTGGGCGCCCTTGAGCCCGCCCGGCCCGAGAACCGCTACGAACACCCAGCTCCGGGCGATCTGCTGCACCTGGATATCAAAAAGCTCGGCCGCTTCCGCCAGCCCGGGCACCGCGTCACAGGCAACCGCCGTCAGGACTCCCCGGGCGCCGGCTGGGAGTACGTCCATGTGGCCATCGACGATCACTCGCGCGTGGCCTTTGGCACGCTCCAGCGTGATGAGACGGGCAAGAGCGCCTGCCGGGCCTTGCTCCAGGCGCTACGCTACTACGCAAGCCTGGGCGTTCGCTTCAGGCGGGTGCTCACCGACAACGGCGCCTGTTACAAGTCCAGGCGCTTTCGCCGCCTGTGCCGGCGCCTGGGGCTCAAGCACCGCTACACCCGGCCCTACAGCCCGCGCACCAATGGCAAGGCCGAGCGCTTCATCCAGACGGCATTGCGCGAGTGGGCCTATGCGTGCGCCTATGAAAGCTCGGATCACAGAGCCAAGTATCTGCCCGCCTGGCTCCACCAGTACAATTGGCACCGGCCACATGCCAGTCTGGACTACCAGCCTCCGGTCAGCCGGTTAGGACATTCAGTGAACAACCTGTTGGGGTTACACAGCTAGCCCGCATATCTCACCACCGTTCGTAGCGAGGGCGTCGAGATGCCGCTGTGACGGGGCGCGCGGACCGAAAGACGGCGCAGGCGTAGCCGACACTACGTCAAGCCGGCTGGAGGGAGCACGCCCCGTCACAGCGAGCGGATCGGCGGCCGCAGTAGAAGGGTGGTGAGATATG
>SKOF01000525.1 GCA_007120155.1 Thioalkalivibrio sp.
CGATGATGTGCCTGTTCAACTGTTCCGGGATCGAGGCGGCACAGATGCGCCTGGATCGCGCCAAGTCCATTTTGCAGGAGCACGGCAACTACAATTGGCTGACCGAGACCGGAAACTTCGCCATCGTGAACAATGGCATCGAGATGGCCGCGACCTTCTTCGTGATGCTGCTGGTCCTGTTCTTCTGGGGTGCGGGGCGCTACGTCAGCATCGACTATTACATCCGTTGGAGGATGATGGGCAGGGGATGACACCAAGAGCTGCGCGAGCAGCCACTACTGAACGGGCCCAAGGGTCCATAATCGCAAGACGAGGAGTAACACCATGAAGAACGATCTGTTTTCCACCAAGACCCTGGCCGGCGCTGTCGGCAGCGCGGCAATCGGCATGGCCATGGCGACCAGCCCGGTGTTCGCATCGGCCGACCTGAATCACGGGTACCAGCAATCCGGGCAGTCGGCGCTCATGCTGGCCGAGGGTTCCTGCGGTGAAGGCACTTGTGGCGGGGCGGCCGAAACCAAGGACAACGAAGGCAGCTGCGGTGAAGGGACCTGCGGCGGCGCGAGTGACACCAAGGACAGCGAAGGCAGCTGTGGCGAGGGCACTTGCGGCGGCTCCGGCAACGACGACAAGGATTCCGAGGGCGCCTGTGGCGAGGGGACCTGTGGCGGCTAGGAGCGTCAGGCCCGTCAACCCGGCCCGCGTCAGCGGTGCCGGGCTCGGTTTGCGGCGGGCCCTGCTGGGTCCGCTGGCCGAGGCCCCGGAGGCGACGGAGCGCCTGGGGTTCTTCGAGGCCGCGCCGGAAAACTGGATGCACCTGGGCGGACGCCTGGGACGTATCTTTCGCGAATACACCGAGGCCCAGCCCTTTGTCTGCCATGGGCTGTCTCTCGACATCGGCGGGCCGCGGCCGCTGGACAAGACCTTCCTGCAGGACCTGCGTGCCTTCCTGGATACCCACGGGATCGAGGACTACAGCGAGCATCTCTCCGCCTGTGGCGACGCCCAGGGGCATCTCTACGATCTGATGCCGATCCCGTTTACCGAGGAGGCGGTGCACTACGTGGCCGATCGCGTGCGCCAGGTGCAGGACATCCTCGGACGCCGGATGGCGCTGGAGAATGTCTCCTATTACACGCCGGTGGGGGCGGAGCTGGACGAGATCAGCTTCGTGCGCGCGGTGCTGGAAGAGGCCGACTGCGACCTCCTGCTCGACGTGAACAACATCGTCGTCAACAGCATCAACCACGGCTACGAGCCGACTGAATTCCTGGATGCGATGCCGCTGGAGCGAGTGCGCTACCTGCATATCGCCGGGCATGAGGAGGAGGCCCCGGACCTGCGCGTCGACACCCACGGCCAGGCAATCTGCCCGGATGTCTGGGCACTGCTGGAGGCGACCTATGCCCGCATCGGGCCGGTTCCGACCCTGCTCGAGCGTGACTTCAACTTTCCGCCGCTGGAGGAACTGCTGGCCGAGACCGACCGGATCCGGGACCTGCAGTTGCAGGCGCGCGCGGGCCAGGAGGAGCGGATCCTGCATGCCTGAGGCGGATTTCCAGAAGGTGCAGGAGGCCTTCGCGCGTCACCTGCGCGACCCGGAACGCTATCCGGCTCCGCAGGGGATCGAGGGCCGGCGCCTGGCGATCTATCGGCGGTTGTTTTTCAATAACGTGGCGAATCTGCTGGGCAAGGGTTTCCCGGTCCTGCGCGGGCTGATGGAGGCGGCCGCCTGGGAACAACTGGTACGCGACTTCTATCGCGATCATGGCAGCGAAACCCCGTACTTCCCGCAGCTGGCGGCGGAGCTCGTGCGCTACCTGGCGGAGGAACGCCCGGCACAGCCCGGCGACCTCCCCTTTATGGCCGAGCTGGCCCACTACGAGCGGGTAGAGACCGAGCTGGTCTATGCGGAAGCCTCGGTTCCTTCGGATGTAACGCCGGACGGCGACCTGATGGTCGAGGTGCCGGTGTTTTCCGCTGCGGCGCGGCTACTCGCCTACGAGTATCCGGTACACCGGATCGGGCCCGATTTCCAGCCCGAACAACCTGGAGAGGTGCCCACCTACCTTCTGGCGTACCGCAGCGGAGAAGAGCGAGTGCGGTTTGCCGAACTGAACCCGCTGGGCGCCCGCCTGTTGTGGCGGGTGATCGAGACGCCGGCGACCGGTGACGAACAGATTCGCCGGGTGGCCGGCGATTTCGGGCTGGAGGTCACCGATGAACTGGTCGCCAGTGGGCGCCATTTGCTGGAGCACTACCGCGGGCTGGGCGCTATCACCGGGACCCGGCCTGACTGCGTGGCCTCCTGATCAAGAGGGGTCCTGACTGGCAACGAGCTTCAGCCAATTGCAGGGAACGTTCTCCCATGGGATGGCTTCCTTCCGCCGCGGCAGGGTGCCGTTGAGCGCAGCGAAACGCACCGTTTCCCGCGTCGTGCCAGTCCCTTGATGGGATTCGCTGCGCTCATCCCATCCTACAACCCTGGGCGCCATCGTGGGGACCCGGACTGACCGTCCATCCGCCTGAGTCGGAGGGACTGGACGCGCACGTCGCAGACCCGGACGCCCGGGCATGGGCAATCCCCGTAGCGGCCGCTAGTTACTGAAACAGGAAGCAGTGGTTTCAGTGGAGCGGCAGCCAATGCGAAGCATGCTGAATCAATGGGTCGCGTCGATCCGGCAGGGGATCGGACGTCGAACGCCAGGCGGGGATGTCCGTCGGCTGCCTCGGCGGCACCGGATTCGGGCACAGTTGCGGCGGCACAGCGTGGCCATCGTCTCGCTGGTGATCGCGGTCTCGTCCCTCGGCTACAACACCTGGCGCAACGAGACGTCGGAACTGCACCGCAACTGGCGTCAGGCGTCCTTCGAGCTGACGCGCGAGATCAACGAACTCCAGCAGGTGGTGCTGTACCGGCGCTATTTTCACTCGGTAGAAACCCTCTCGCCAGGTGAAGTCGGGGATGCGGAGACCTGGATACTGGGCTGGGGCCGGGCGGCCAGTGTGCGCGACCTGACCTCGGTTTTGCCGGACCCGCTGCCGGCGCGCGGCGTTCATCTGCATACCACGTGGGCGCAGCATGCGCAGCACCTGAATGCCGGTGACGAATCCGCCCGCGAGGCCGAGGAGGCCCTGCTGGCCGCCCTCGACGACACACGCGACTCGGTGCTGGAGCTGATCCGGAATCTGCGTTGATGCTCGGTTGGTGGCCGCCAATGCGAAGGTGTACGCATGGCTCATTGTTATTGCGTCCCGGGGCG
>SKOF01000574.1 GCA_007120155.1 Thioalkalivibrio sp.
CGGAGAGTCCCATGCTGGAATCGACACTCAACTACCTTGCCGGCGACCAGGTCATGGGCGTGTTGCGCGCGGTGCTTTTCCTGTTGGTGGGTGTCGTGCTGGCGCGCGTGGTGGCCCGTCTCATGCGGCGGTTCATGGCCCGCCGTTTCAGTGCGCATCACGCCATGGTTCTGCGGCGCCTGGCCTTCTACCTGATCCTGGCCCTGTTCCTGGCTTCGGCCCTCAACGAGCTGGGTTTCAGCCTGGGCGTGCTGCTCGGCGCGGCCGGTGTGCTCTCCGTGGCCATCGGCTTTGCCTCGCAGACATCCGCATCCAACCTGATCAGCGGCCTTTTTCTCATCGGCGAGCGGCCCTTCGGGACCGGGGACATCATCAAGGTGGGTGATACCACCGGCGAGGTGCTGTCCGTGGACCTGCTGTCGGTAAAGCTGCGCACCTTTGACAACCTGTTCGTGCGCATCCCCAACGAGACACTGATCAAGAGCCAGGTCACCACGCTGACCCGTTTCCCCATCCGCCGCTTCGATCTGCAACTGGGCGTGGCCTACAAGGAGGATATCGAACGGGTGCGCAAGATCCTCATGCGTGTGGCCGATCAGAATGCCCTCTGCATGGACGAGCCCAAGCCCCTGTTCATCTTCAACGGTTTCGGCGACTCCGCCCTGGAGATCCAGTTCTCGGTGTGGGCAAAGCGGGAAAATTTCCTTGAACTGAGGAACAGTCTGCAAACGGAGATCAAGCGTGCCTTTGACGCGGAGGGTGTGGAGATCCCCTTCCCGCACATGAGTCTGTATGCGGGCAGTGTCACGGAACCGTTTCCCGTACATGTGGTGAAGTCCGACGGAGACAGTCGGACATCGCAAGAAGGGGATGGCACCGCAGGGCCCGGATGATCATTGCCCGACGCGCGGCCGGGACCGGGCCGGCCGGTGCGCAGGCGAATGCGCACAACACAAGCCCGTCTCAGGCGGTCGTCCGTTCATCGCTGATTTCTCTTGCATATCCTGTGCCTCCCTTCCGGGCAGCCGCCATCTTCGCATGCGCATCATTTCAGGGCGTTGACGGATGCACCGCTGCCGGTTCATGTTGATCGTTCCGCGCAGCAGTCACTTCGCGTGGTCTTTCGTGACCCCGGGGCTATACTTCAACCTTGGGTCGTCCGACGACCCCGTGTCAGAGAGGCCCCGGTTGCCATGCAAGACAAGCTTTCCACGGAGTATCGACCCTCGGAGGACGAGCCGTACATGAGCCCGCCACAGCTGGCGTACTTTCGGCGCAAGCTGCTGGAATGGCGGGAGATGCTGCTCACCGAATCCGACGAGACCATCAGGAACCTGCGCAGCGAACAATGGCGCGAGCCGGACCCCAACGATCGTGCCAGCCGGGAGAGTGACGCGAGCCTGGAACTGCGCACCCGGGATCGCTACCGGAAGCTCATCGGTAAGATCGATGCGGCCCTCAGGCGCATCGATGACGGCAGCTACGGCTACTGCGAGGAGACCGGCGAGCCCATCGGACTCGCGCGACTGGAAGCCCGCCCGATCGCCACCCTGAGCCTCGAAGCCCAGGAACGGCACGAGCGGGACGAGAGGAGGTGAATTGGTCAGTTGTCAGTTGTCCGTTGTCAGTTGTCAAAGGCGCCCCCCCGCAACGGACTACTGACAACGGACAACGGACAACGGACAACGGACAACGGACAACTGACCAATGACCGCCCTCAGGCCAACACCTTGATAAAGACTTTCGAATTGCGCTGGTAGTTGTACAGTTCGCGGCGGCGCAGCGGCAGCGCCTTGATGTCGTCCGGCTCGAAGCCTCTCTCCCGGAACCAGTGGGCGGTGCGGGTGGTGAGTACGAACAACCGGGCGATGCCCAGCGTCCTGGCCTCCGCTTCCACGAACTCCAGCAGGCGGTCACCCCGGCTGGCGGTGCGGTACTGGGGGTGGATGGCCAGACACGCCAGCTCGCCCACCGACTCCTCCGGGAAGGGGTAGAACGCCGTGCAGCCGAGTACCACGCCGTCACGCTCGATGACGCTGAACCGGTCGATCTCCAGTTCCAGCTGTTCCCGCGAGCGGCGCACCAGCACCCCTTCCGCCTCCAGGGGCTGAATCAGTTCCAGAATGCCGCCCACGTCATCGATGGTGGCGCGGCGCAGCCGCTCGTAGGTCTCGCCGGTGATCAGCGTGCCGACGCCGTCCCGGGTATAGAGCTCGAGCAGCAGTGCGCCGTCCACGGCGCGTTCAACCAGGTGCACACGGTCCACGGAGTGGCGGCAGGCATGGATGGCGCTTGCCAGATGCTGAGCTGTTTCCGATGCCGGTCCGCGGCGCCTGTTCAGCCAGGTGCGGGCCTGTTCGGCGGTCATCTGGCTGACCGGGCGGCGGCGCCCGTCACGCAGCCGGGGTTCCTCGGTGAGAAAGATCAGCTTGTCCGCCTTGAGCGCAATGGCGGTGGCGGTGGCCGTGGCCACATCCTCGGCGCTCAGGTTGAACACCTCGCCCGTGGGTGAATAACCCAGGGGAGAGAGCAGCACGACTTCACCGTTGTCCAGGTGCCGGCGGATGCCCTCCGCATCGATGCGGCGCACCTCGCCCGTGTGCTGATAGTCCACCCCGTCGCGCACCCCGAGCGGTTTGGCCATCACATGGTTGCCGGAGGCGACACGTATGCGTGCACCGCTCATGGGCGTGTTGGCCAGCCCCATGGACAACTGGGCCTCGATCTCCACGCGCAGGCAGCCGGCGGCCACCTTCACCTCCTCGAGGGCATCGGCGTCGGTGACCCGCAGCCCGGCCGCATAACGGAATGCCAGGCCCCGGGCGCGCAGGCGCTGCTCGATCTGCGGCCGGGCACCATGCACCAGCACCAGACGCACGCCGAGGCTCTGCAGCATGGCGATGTCGTGGATCAGCCGCGCGAAGTCCGTGTCCTGAACGGCTTCGCCGCCAAAGGTGATCACGAAGGTCCGCCCCCGGTGCGCATTGATATAGGGGGCGGCATTGCGAAACCAGTTGATCTGCGAGAGTTCGGGCCGGTTGTTCTTCTTCATTGGGTGTCTTCCCGAGTGCCTGCGTTCAAGGGCCGAGCATACCGGAAGCGGGTCCGGCGCGTCAGCGGGCCGCCGTGGAGGACGCGCTTTTTTTGCCACAGAGGACACAGAGGTCGCAGAGGGAAAATGCACGGCAGATCTGTCAGGAAGGTGGTTCGAACTCTGTGACCTCTGTGGCTGAGAATCATTTGACCGACCACGGAGCC
>SKOF01000522.1 GCA_007120155.1 Thioalkalivibrio sp.
CTGCTCCAGGGTGCGCACCTGGCCCAGTGCATCCCGGGCCATGCGCTCGGCCACCACCACCACGGCCAGCACCAGCGCGATGGCGGTGAACCCCTGGAGCAGCGACGAGGCCCAGGACAGGATCAGTCCGCGGCGCATGTGCTGGCGGTGGGTGAGCAGATAGGTGGTGATCACCACCTTGCCGTGGCCCGGGCCTGCTGCGTGGAACACGCCATAGAGAAATCCGATCAGCACCAGCGCCAGGGTATTGGTGAGCGTGGGCGCCCCCTGGACGGTCTCCATGCCCCGGGCCAGCTGGCGGTGGAGCTGGCGCTGTTTGGCCAGGACCCAGTGCGTGGCGCGTTCCCACAGGCCGGGATCCTGTGCCTGCGTCGGCGTACCCTCCTGGGCCTGGGGCCCGGCCAGGGGGGAACCGACCGCCAAGGGCGCCAGCGCCAGCAGCAGGATCAGGAGGACGGCTCGCATTGCACCTCCGCGCGTTCCGTGAAGTGACGGCCCAGACCGGGTTCCGCCGTCTGGTTGGCATCAAGGGCTGCCGCCCGGGCGACCAGGGCCGGGTCCGGGCGGGGCTGCTCGATGCGCAGGCCGCAGCGCTCCGAGGCGCCCTCCAGGGTCACCGCCGATGTCTCGTCATGGAGGATCTCGATGAAGTAGCCGGGATCGAAGACGGCGTAGCTCAGTGGGGCTGCTGCAGGGTCCAGAGGGGATTCGAGATTCAGGGTGAAACGCAGTTCCAGGCGACCGCCATTGCGGTCCAGGCCGTGATCCGAAACGGTGGCGCCCCGAATACGGGCGTCGCCGTGATGGATCTCGGTGAAGTAGTCATAGGGTGCCAGGTTCGTGATCATCCGCTGGCCGATGTCCGCCATCTTCGCCTCCATGGTGTCACCCTCGGCCTCCTCGGCCATCTCTTCAATCAGCACGAGACTGTAGAACGGGTCGATGAGCCAGGACTGGCGCAGCGCCGTCACCTGCCCCTGGTCGTTGAAGATCACGCTTACCCGCAGGTCGATCCAGGCGTGGGGATGGGCCTGTGCCGGCGCCGCCGCCAGACAGAGGAGCGCGGCGACCAGCGCGTACACGCAGAGACGTGATACACGGATTGGGGATACGAATGGATCCAAGGGGTGTCCTCCGGCCGGGTGGGGGATTGTGGTACCACAGGCTTGATCGCTGCGTAAACTCTGTTCAGTCACGTTTCAGGGCTCCGGCTGTGGCGAGGCCGGCAGACAGGCGTCGCGCAACAGGCGGTCCAGCGCTTCACGGTCCGGCGGTTCGTGATGGATGATCTCGAGCCGCCCCCGGGCCGAGGGCGGTGGATCACAGCGCTCCGGGTTACCCTCGCCGGCGACCCGGTTGATGCGCAGCCAGCCGTCGTCCGTGGGCAGTACCCCCTTGACCCGGTCCCATGGCATCCCTGTCAGCAAGGTCTCCAGCGCTGTTCTCCGGAAACGGATCCCGGGACCCGGCAGCCAGCTCAGGCCCCAGTAGCCTTCGCCCAGGGTGTCCATCAGCTGCCAGGAGGCGTCTGGGGCCGGAGTGTACCCGGATGCGCCGTGCCCATGGTCGTGGTCATCGGGCGGTGGATGGGCACCGACACAGTGGGCCCGCCGTGCGGGATCCCTGGGCAGTGCCAGCCAGTCGGGATCCAGGGCGCCTGCCGTCACCAGGGCAAGCCGTGCCTTGGGCGGCACCAGCGTCAGGGCGAAGTCGTGGAACGCGGCGCGCTCATCGTCCCCGTAGAGGTCCGCCTTTGCGGCCACCAGCACGTCCGCGAGCCGGATCTGGTCCGTCCAGGTGTCGTGGCTGCGGTGGCGGGGCGACGCCAGGTGGCGGGCATCCATGAGCGTGATGGTGGCGCGCAGGTCCAGTACGCCGTCATAGAACGGGCCGGACAGTGAGTCGATGATCCTCGCCGGGTGTCCCAGCCCGCTGGGTTCGATGAGGATCCGGTCCGGGCGCTGTTCGCGGATGATCCGGTTGAGACCCACCGTGAACGCCTGGCTGGATACGCAGCACAGGCAACCGCCCGGTACCTGGCGTACCGCCACCCCCTCGGCGTCCAGCAGCATGTCATCCACCCCGACCTGGCCGAACTCGTTGACCAGCACCGCCCAGCGTTCATCCGCCGGCCGCGTCGCCAGCAGGTGCCGGATGGCGGTTGTCTTGCCGACGCCGAGGAAACCGGTGATCAGGTTGGTTGGAATGGGCATGGGTTGTGAATCTGAAAAAATGGTGAGCCAAGGAGGGCACTGGAATCACGGGGAAAACGGAACATGCTGAAGGTCCCCATGGGTGCACTGCCAGGGTGGTGTCCGTGATCCGGAAAATCCCTGCGCGCCCTCCGGGATCCCTGTACCTGCCGTTGCGAGGAACGGGTCTCAGCCCTCCAGCCGTGAGACGAGCGCCTGCCAGCGTATCCGTCTTGAGGTGTCGAAGCCCAGCTGTTCCATGAGGGCCCCCAGGGTGTCGCGGTCGGGTGGTGAGGACGTGATGTCCAGACCCCGGGGCAGGTCATCGATGTCACAGTCGATGCCGGTGAGCCGGCGGGCCAGGTGCACCGTCTCCCGATGCGCGTCGAGCAGCGCGGCGATGCGTTTTGCCCCGCGCAACTGCATGGTGCCCACGGCGTCGACGTCCGCAAGCAGTGTGTCCAGATTGTCGAAGCGGCGCAGCAATCGCGCCGCGGTGGCCATGCCGATGCCCGGCACGCCGGGTATATTGTCCACCTTGTCGCCGGCCAGGGCCAGTTGGTCGGCCACCTGGTCGGGGCGCACGCCCATGTGTTTCTCCACGCCCTGTGCATCCAGGCGCCGGTCCTGCTGAAACTCCCACCACAGGTCCCGCGGGCCCACCAGCTGGGTGAGGTCCTTGTCCGCCGTGATCAGGTGAACGGCACGGCCCCTTGCCCGGTGGCGGGCGGCCAGGGTGCCGATGATGTCATCGGCCTCGTGGCGGGTGCTGGATATCTCCGCGAAGCCCAGCGCCCGTACCAGGGTGCGGCACAGGCGGAACTGGTGTTTGAGCGATTCGGGTGCCGGCGGGCGATTGGCCTTGTAGGCGGGATAGATCTGCTTGCGCGCGGATGATGCCAGACTTTCGTCGAAGGCAAACACCACGGGCGCGGGTGAGATGTGCGTCAGCAGGCGCAGCAGGAACTCGCTGAACCCCAGCACGGCGTTGGCCGGGTTGCCGTTCCGGTCCGTGATGCCCTCCGGCAGGGTGAACCATGCGCGGAACACGTAGATGCTCGAATCCACCAGCCAGAGCGCGGCGGGTGGGGATTGACCGGTATCCGGGCGGCGGGACACGTGGGGGGGGAAGGCTTCTGATCAGCGGGTGAGTGAGGCGGATGTCCAAGAGTAACAGGATTTGACGCGGGTGGGGGCGGGGATACCGTCAGTGGAAGGCCCGCCGCCGGTCACGTTCCGGATCGGTTCCCCGTGCGAAACCCGCCGGGGTGCCGTTCGCGCTAGAATGACCGGATGGCATGGATGGGCCAATCAGGCGCGTGAGGCGGGGTATGTTGCGCCGCAGCACGACGGGTTACACTAGTCCGCATGTCTCGCCGCCGTGCGCAGTCGGTACGCCCCGCCACAGCGGGCATTCGGCATCCGCAGTGAGTGGAAGATGGCGAGATCGGGCCGGGACCCTGTCACACGGGAATCCGCTGTTTCCCCGGCTCCGCCCCCCCGAGGGGTGACATTGCGGGCCGGAACAATTGCCCACAGCGATGCGTGTCCTGTCCGGGATGCCGGATGGCCCGCGGCGCGCGAAATCGTCCACGACTATCCGATTGGGAGAGCGTTTTATGAAGACACCCGTTCGCATTGCGGTTACCGGTGCGGCTGGCCAGATCGCCTACAGCCTGCTGTTCCGTATCGCCGCCGGTGACATGCTGGGCAAGGACCAGCCCGTCATTCTGCAACTGCTGGAGATCCCTCCCGCCATCGAGGCGTTGAAGGGCGTGGTGATGGAGCTGGAAGACTGCGCCTTCCCGCTGCTCGCGGGCGTGACCATGTCCGACAAGGCCGAAGAGGCCTTCGCGGATGCCCGGTACGCCCTGCTGGTGGGCGCACGGCCGCGCGGGCCAGGCATGGAGCGCAAGGATCTGCTGGAGGCCAATGCGCAGATCTTTTCCGTTCAGGGCAAGGCCCTCAATGCCGTGGCCGACCGTGACATCAAGGTGCTGGTGGTGGGTAATCCCGCCAATACCAATGCGCTCATTGCCAGCCGCAATGCACCGGACCTGGATCCGCGTGCCTTCACGTCCATGACGCGCCTGGACCACAACCGCGCGGTGACGCAACTGGCCGCGAAGGTCGGTGCGGAGACCACGGATGTGCGCAGGATGATCGTCTGGGGCAATCACTCGGCCACCCAGTACCCGGACATCAGCCAGGCCACGGTGAAGGGCGAGGCAGCCCCCGGCCTGGTGCCCAGGGACTGGTACGAGAAAGACTTCATTCCCACGGTGCAGCAACGCGGCGCCGCCATCATCAAGGCGCGCGGTGCGTCCAGCGCGGCCTCTGCCGCCAGCTCGGCCATCGACCACGTGCGCGACTGGGTGATGGGCACACCGGAGGGTGACTGGGTGAGCATGGGCATCCCTTCCGATGGCAGCTACGGTATCCAGGAAGGGCTGGTCTACTCCTTCCCGGTCACCTGCGCCGATGGCGGCTACAACATTGTGCAGGGTCTCGATATCGACGAATTCAGCCGTACCATGATGCAGGCCACGGAGCGCGAGCTCTGCGAAGAACGCGACGGGGTGGCGCACCTGCTGCCCTGAGCGTTTCCGGCCGCCACGGTGGCGGGTCGGAGGGGCCCGCCTTACATGGGATGGCTCGGTGGCGTACCTGCCCGGGCCTCTTCATAGAGGGGCCGCATCTGGCGGGCCATCTCGCGCAGGTCCCGGATACGGCTTTCCGTACTGGGGTGTGTGCTCAGGAACTGTGGCGGGCTGCCGTTGCCGAGCCCTGCCATCTTCTCCCAGAGCGAGGGTGCCGCTTGGGGATCGTAACCGGCACGTGCCGCCAGCTCGATGCCGACGCGGTCGGCCTCGCGCTCCATTTGCCGGCTGTGGGGCAGCTGCACGGCCAGCGCCGCAGCCAGCACCGCGCCGCTCATGGCCACGGCGGAACGCTCGCCGGTCAGTGCGTAGCCGGTGAGTGCCAGATTGGTGGCCAGGGACACGGACATCTTCTCGGCGGTATGGGCCGAGAGGGCATGCGCCACCTCGTGGGCGATCACCTGGGCCAGTTCGTCGTCGGTGGCCTCCAGCTTGTCAATCATGCCCGTGTAGATCGCCATCTTGCCGCCCGCCATGGCGAAGGCATTGGGGACCTCCGGGTTGTCGATCACCTGCATCTCCCAGTCCCATTCGCTGGTTTCCGGGCGGTACCTGATGGCTTGGGCCACCACGCGTCCCGTGATGGCATCGATGCGCGCCTTGACGGCGGGGTCGTTGTTGAGCCGGCCTTCCTGCCGGATCGGTTCCAGCATCTCGCCGTAGGCCTGGAGCGAGGCGCTGATGGCCTGGCTTTCCGACACCAGCATGAGCTGCTGGCGGCCGGTGACCGGGTTGGTGGCGCAGCCGCTCGCCAGCACGGTGAGCAGCGCGACGGCCAATGCGAAAAAGGCAGTGAGATACCGGTGTGTCATGGAGTCCTGTCTCGGGGGCTGTGAGTCCATCCCCGAGCGCCGTGAAGGCGTTGCGGGGCGTCAGTGGCAGGCGCGTGGTTCAGCCACAGACCATCGGTTTGACGGACACCCGGGCCTATCGTTCAACAATTTCAAGGTCCGCGGAATGCCTGATGCGGATACGCGGCTGTCCCCGATAATTATAGACATGGCCGCGCGCCCGAACCTGCTTGTCGACCAGGGTGCGGACCTCCAGATCCGGGAAGTGGTGCATGTCGGCGTGGTCGATACGCAGGGCCACGTTCCCTTCCAGATTGATCCATGTGGCGCGCGGGCTTTCACCCAGGCGCACGACCCGGCCCTCCACCCGCCGGAAGCCCTCGGCGTCACGGGGCAGGTCCCCGGCCTTGAACAGGCGGTGCTCCGGGAGCGACCAGATGTTGAGCCGCCTGAGCGCCGCCTCGCGCTCCGCATCCCGGTAGCAGTCCACGTTCCAGTCGTTGGGCGGGATGGTCAGACCGGTGGCGAGACCCTGGACCAGCAGCAGGGCCGTGATGCTCTTTCCGTCCGGCGTGAACAGATGCGCCAGGGTACGCCGGTAGCGGTCCTGGCGTTCCCGGTCATACACCAGGCCGACCTCGTGGTCGTGGGCAGACAGCAACCGCGCCAGGGCGTCACCGGCTTCCCTGGCGAAGGGCTCGGCCCCGCGGTCGGGGTCGCGGTAATGGAACTCGGGGGTATCGAGGCCGATCAACCGGAGCCGGGTACCGTCGTGCAAACGTACAGTGTCACCGTCGTACACATGGGCCACCGTGGCCCGGGCATCGAACTGCTGCTGCGTCTGGCAGCTCCCCGGCAGCCGGGCAGACTGCGTGAGCGGGCTGGCCTGGCCCGCTGCGGCCGCCAGGAGCAGCGCACAGGCCAGTGCGCCTGTGAATGTCCGCACAGCAAAAAGGGCGCGCCGGTGGCGCGCCCTTGGCATGGTCCTGCGTCGAACCATGGGATCCCGGAGCATCGCTCCGGAGGTTACTGGCCGTAGCGGCGACGGAACTTGTCCACCTGCCCGGCGCTGTCCATGATCTTCTGCTTGCCCGTGTAGAAGGGGTGACAGGAAGAGCATACTTCCACGCTCATCTCCGAACCCTGAAAGGTGGAGCGGGTCTTGAACGTGTTGCCGCAACTGCAGGTGACGGCGACTTCGTGGTAGTCGGGATGAATATCGGCCTTCATGGGAGCGCCCTCTGGAACCATCGCTGGCAAGGAAAAAGACGCGCAATATACTGAATCCCGGCCCATTGGGCAAGGCCTGCATGGGCGGGGACCGCCGGCGGACAGGCACGTCCGCGCTTCACAGGGGCCGGAAGGACGTCTATGCTGCACCGCCACGCAACCCGGCGATCCCGTGGAGAAAACGAGGGTAAGTGCTTGTCATCCAACTGCTTAGCGGGTTATCCACAAAACCTGTGGATAACTCTGTGGAAGACAATGGGATCAACGGGGTAAGATCCCGCGGGGGCGGACGGGCTGTTTTCCCGGTCAAACTTTAACCAACTATTTAAGGTGTTGTTTTATAAATATTTTCAATTTCTTCGGCGGGTGTTCTGGAATGGGGTCTATCCGAATGGCACGGGAGCGTCCCAAAAGATTCCCTCATGTGCATAAAACGGTCGTTTTCCGGCGGATCATCCGTGATTATGAAGTCTGATTCCCCCGTGAGCGGCGGGCGTGTGGGCTTTGTGAGCCTGGGCTGTCCCAAGGCCCTGGTGGACTCCGAGCGGATCCTCACCCAGTTGCGTGCCGAGGGTTACGGGATCTCCCCCACCTATGAGGGCGCCGACCTGGTGGTGGTCAACACCTGCGGCTTCATCGACGCCGCCGTGCAGGAGTCCCTGGAGGCCATCGGCGAGGCGCTCACCGGGAACGGCCGGGTCATCGTCACCGGCTGCCTGGGCGCCGAGGCCGAGAAGGTGCGGGATGCCCACCCGGGCGTGCTGGCGGTCACCGGCCCGCATGCCTACGAGGCGGTCATGGCCGAGATCCATCGTCATCTGCCCCCGGCCCATGCGCCCTTCGAGTCCCTGGTACCCATGGGCGGCGTGAAGCTCACCCCCCGGCACTACGCGTACCTGAAGATCTCCGAGGGCTGCAATCATCGCTGCAGCTTCTGCATCATTCCCCGGTTCCGGGGCGACCTGGTGAGCCGGCCCGTGGCCGACGTGATGCAGGAGGCGGAAAACCTGGTGGCCGCCGGCGTGAAGGAACTGCTGATCATCTCCCAGGACACCAGCGCCTACGGGGTGGACACGAAGTTCCGCACCGGCTTCTGGAACGGCCGCCCCATGCGCACCCATATCCGGCAGCTGGCCGAGGCACTGGGCAGCCTGGGGGTCTGGGTGCGCCTGCACTATGTCTATCCCTACCCCCACGTGGATGCCCTGATTCCGCTCATGGCGGAGGGCGCGCTGCTGCCCTACCTGGATGTGCCCCTGCAGCACGGCAGCCCACGGGTACTCAAGGCAATGCGCCGACCTGCTGCCTCGGAGAAGGCCCTGGAACGCATTCGCGCCTGGCGGGAGATCTGCCCCGACGTCACCCTGCGCAGCACCTTCATCGTGGGTTTCCCCGGAGAAACCGAGGACGAGTTCGAGGAGTTGCTGGAGTTCATCGGGGAGGCCCAGCTGGACCGGGTGGGCTGTTTTGCCTATTCACCGGTGGAAGGCGCCGCCGCCAACGCCCTTCCGGACCCGGTGCCCGAAGAGGTCAAGGCCGAGCGCCTGGAGCGCTTCATGGAGGTGCAGGCGGAGATCAGTGCCGACCGCCTGCAGCAGAAGGTGGGCCGCACCCTCACCGTGCTCGTGGACGGCACGGATGATGACGGCACCGTCATCGCCCGTTCCAGCGCGGACGCCCCCGAGATCGACGGCGTGGTGGTGATCGAGGACGGGCAGGGACTGGAGCCGGGCACGTTCGCGGACGTGCGGATCACGGCTGCGTCCGAACACGACCTCTTTGGCGTGAGGCGTGAGGCGTGAGGTGTGAGGTGTGAGGCGGGTGGTGTCTTCCCCTCACGGGTTACGCCTCACACCTCTCTCGCGCCTCAATGATTCTGTCCAGCCGCAACACCCGCCTTTGTCCCAGCTGATTGCGGGCGATCATGAACTCGGCGTGGCGGCGGGTCCTGAGATTGGTGGGCTTGAGGGTCTCCACCCGGTCCATGCCGTAACGGTCCTTCCATCGCACCCTGAGCGGGCGCCGACGCATGATGGCCAGTTCGTATTCGCTGTAGAGCGCGCAGGGGATGGGTGTGTAGTCCCGTGTCATGATCAGTCATTCTCCCGGCAGGTGTGTATCAGCAGGCTGCCGGTGTCCGGATCCATGGTGGCCGACATCATGATGGGTGCACAGCAGGTCTGGCAGTCCTCCACGTAACTCGCGGGCAGCGTGGAGAGGTCAACTTCCGTGTCGTTGCAGGCCCCGCAGTGGGGGCAGGTGATGTTCACGTACTCAAGGGGTTGCACGGGGGTCGGCCAGGAACAGGGCCTGAAGGTCATTGAGGAAACGCCGGCCGGTGGCCGTGGGTGCCATGCGTGTGCTGTCATCGTGCAGAAGCCCGCGCTCGATCGCCTGGCGTCTCATGGGCTCAAGGGCGTCCGGATCGAGCCCGGTGCGGGCGGTGAACAACTCGATGTCCACGCCGCGGGTGAGCCTTGTGGCGTTCAGCACGAACTCAAACACCAGTTCCTCCCGGGTAAGGGTGCATTCACCGCTGGCGGCGTCGCCCGTCAGCGCCGCTTCCATGTACTGCCGCGGCTGGCGCAGTTTCCAACGGCGCAGGATGCGTTCTTCGCCCGTCAGCGAGATCTTGCCGTGTGCGCCGGCACCCAGTCCCAGGTAGTCGCCAAAACGCCAGTAGTTGAGGTTGTGGCGGCATTCGCGGTCCGGACGGGCATAGGCAGAAACCTCGTACTGAGTATAGCCGCCTTCCGCGAGCCGCCCCTGACCGGTCTCCTGCATGTCCCAGACGGTGTCCTCCTCGGGCAGGATCGGCGGTTCGGCCGCGAAGCGGGTGTTGGGCTCCAGGGTCAACTGGTACCACGACAGGTGTTCGGGCCCAAGCGCCAGGGCCTGCTCCAAGTCACCCAGTGCACCCTGCACGGACTGTTCCGGCAGCCCGAACATCAGGTCGAGGTTGATGTTGTCGAAACCTGCCGAGCGCGCGGCCGAAAAGGCCTCGCGGGCCTCGGCGGCGCCGTGAATGCGTCCCAGACGCCGCAGCTGTCCGTCATCAAAGCTCTGTATGCCGATGGACAGCCGGTTGACCCCCGCCTCCCGGTAGCCCTGGAAGCGTTGTGCGTCCGTGGTGCCCGGGTTGGCCTCCAGCGTCACCTCCATGTCCGGTCGCCAGGGCAATCGCGCACGCAGTGCCGAGAACAGCCGGTCCAGCGCCTCGGGCGAGAACAGACTCGGAGTGCCGCCGCCCAGGAATACCGACTCGATCCGCCGTCCCCACACCCGGGGCAGTTCCGATTCCAGGTCCGCGATCAGCGCATCCACATAGCGGACCTCGGGCACCCCGTCGCGAACCTCATGGGAGTTGAAGTCGCAGTAGGGACACTTGCGTACGCACCAGGGGAGGTGGATGTAGAGGGAAAGGGGAATCATGGGTTAGGGTGGAAGTGTGAGTTTGGAAGTGAGAAGTGTGAATTGGGAAGTGAGAAGTAACAGCATTTTGTCCCACTTCCCAATTCACACTTCTCACTTCTGCGGTGCCAGCCGGGCAAGCATGCGGGCAAGCGCCTGCCCCCGGTGGCTGATGCGATTCTTCTCCTCGGGGTCGATCTCCGCCGTGGTCACGCCCCGGCCGGGCAGCTCGAAGATGACGTCGTAACCGAATCCGCCTTCTCCACGGGGCGCGAAGGCCACGCGGCCTTCCAGGACGCCTTCGGTGATGATGGGTGCGGGGTCCTCGCCGTGACGTAGATAGGCGATCACGCAGTGAAAGCGCGCGGTGCGCCCGGCTTCCGGCACGTCCCTGAGGGCCTCCAGCAGCTTGCGGTTGTTGGCCGCGTCATCGCATTCGGGTCCGGCGTAGCGTGCGGAGTAGATGCCGGGGGCGCCGTAGAGTGCATCCACCTCGATGCCCGAATCGTCGGCCATGGCGGGCAGTCCCGTATGGGTCGCCGCGTTGCGCGCCTTCAGTATGGCGTTCTCCACGAAGCTGAGGCCCGTCTCGTCGGCGTCGGCAACGCCAAAATCCGACTGGGGCATCACCTGGATCCCGGTGCCCTCAAGCAGCCGGGAAAGCTCCCGCACCTTGCCCGGATTGCTCGTGGCCAGCACGATCTTCATGTCTGTTCACCTCTCGAAGTGATATGCCGCAGAGCCGCGTCTTTCGAGGTACTGCGGCATCCCTTAAACCTTACTTCTCCAGTGCCGCGCGCTGGGCGGCGATGATCTCGGCGATGCCGCTCCGGGCCAGGGCCAGCATGCCGTCCAGCTCCTCCATGCGGAAGGCGTGGCCTTCGGCGGTGCCCTGGACCTCGATGAAGGCGTCGGCGTCATTCATGACCACGTTCATGTCCGTCTCGGCGTTGGAGTCTTCCGCGTAGTCCAGATCCAGCACCGGCACGCCCTGGTAGATGCCCACGGACACCGAGGCCACGGCGCCGAACAGGGGATTGGACCTGATCTTCCCCTGTCCGAGCAGCTGGCTCACCGCATCGTACAGGGCCACGTAGCCGCCGCTGATGGAGGCGGTGCGGGTACCCCCGTCGGCCTGGATTACGTCGCAGTCCACGGTGATCTGGCGCTCGCCCAGGCCTTCCAGGTTGACCGCCGCGCGCAGGGAGCGGCCGATGAGGCGCTGGATCTCGAGGGTGCGGCCGCCCTGCTTGCCGCGCGCCGCTTCCCGTGCCATGCGCTCGTTGGTGGAGCGGGGCAGCATGCCGTACTCGGCCGTGACCCAGCCGCGGCCCTTGTTGCGCAGCCACGGGGGCACGCGTTCGTCCACTGTCGCGTTGCATAACACCCGGGTGTCCCCGAACTCCACCAGCACGGAACCTTCCGCGTGCTTGGTGTAGTTGCGGGTGAAACGGATCGTGCGCATCTGGTCGGGCTGGCGGCCGCTGGGTCGCATGGGGAACTCCTCGGGTACGTGCGGGGGGCGCATTATAGCGCGTGAGCCGGGGGGCGTAAGGGGTGAGTGGGGGTCAGGTGTCAGGGGAGAGGCGTGAGGGACAGGCGCAAAGGATGGCGACGCCATGCAACGTCAACTACCCTAACCCCTAACCCCTAACCCCTAACC
>SKOF01000207.1 GCA_007120155.1 Thioalkalivibrio sp.
ACTTACTTACTTACTTACTTATCCGGCCCTACAACCATTTATTAGTCTTGGCCTGATCAAGAATCGTCCTCCAGAGATCTCTGTTCTGCGCTTTCTCTTTCCAATTTCTGATTCGTAGTGCTCTTATATCTGCTTCTACGTTATCGATCCATCTCGCTTTAGGTCGACCCACACCTCGACGACCGTCTGGATCATTTCTGAAAAGTGTTGCTGGGGCTCGGCTCTGGTCCATACGTGCTAAATGGCCTGCCCATCTCAATCTGTTAACTTTAACATTAGCTACAATGTTCGGTTCCCCATACTCACGTTCTAATTCGAAGTTGTATTTACGTCTCCATCTGTCACCTTCGTGCGTTGCACCACATATTATACGTAGTACTTTGCGCTCAAATGACAGTAGCAGCTGTTCATCGCTCTTGGTTGTTGGCCAGGTTTCGGACCCATATAATAGAACCGGCCTTATAAGTGTCTTGTAAATACAAAACTTGGTGTTTCTTGTCAGGAGATTAGAACGTAGATGTCTTTGTAAACCATGGACACACCTATTTGCAGCCATGATTCTTCGTTTGATTTCCAAAGAGGAATCATTGTCCGCTCGTATAAGTGCACCCAAGTAGACAAACTGATCGACAACTTCAAATCGTTGTCCACCTATACTGACTATGTTTGCCTCTTGTTGGGGAACTGTAGCTTCGTTTGTTTTCATGTACTTGGTTTTATTTTCATTTATTATCAAACCCAATCTTAACGCTTCTGTTTTTAGACTAGTGTATGTATCTACGACGTCTGTGTGCCTTCGTCCGACAATATCTAGGTCATCAGCAAATCCAAGTATTTGTACTGATCCTGTTGCCAAGGTCCGGGATGTTTGGATGCCAGCACGTCTCATTGCACCCTCTAGAGCTACGTTGAAGAGAAGAGTAGACAGTGCGTCACCTTGCCTTAACCCTTCTTTGGTCACAAATACGTCAGATACTTCATTACCCATCTTGATTCGACATCTTGATCCATTTAATGTCATGGCCACCAGTCGTATAAGCTTAGGTTCAAAGCCCAAATCTCTCATTACCACGAACAGCTCACTACGTTTGATCTTATCGTAGGCTGATTTGAAGTCAATAAAAAGGTGGTAAGTGTGGACTTTAAACTCTCTGCCTTTTTGTAATATCAGACGGACGTTAAAGATTTGATCAGTAGTAGACCGATCTCGTCTGAAACCACACTGATATTCACCAATAACCGTCTCTGCATGAGGTGATAGTCTGTTGTACAGGATCTTGGCGAAAACTTTGTACGCTGCTGGTAAAACGCTGATTCCTCTATAGTTTTCGCAAGCCAATTTATCCCCTTTCTTGTGGATTGGAAACAATGCAGCTTCCAGCCACTCGTCAGGAAGAGTTTCAGTACTCCAAATCTTTAAGACAATCTCATGCATGGCATCAATCAACTCCTCGCTCTCGATCTTCAATAACTCAGCTTGTATTCCATCAAGTCCAGCAGCTTTGTTATTCTTGAGAGAGTTGATTGCGTCTACGGTTTCTTGGCGTGTCGGGGGGACGGTTGCAGTATCAGAAACTTCAAGGTTGAACGAACTTTCCGCTCCAGTTTCTACAATATCCTCATTCAACAGTGCGTCAAAATGTTCACGCCATCGGGCAAGAACATCCGTCTTATTGGTCAGCAGAGTGCCATCCAAAGCTCTGCACATGTTTACTCGAGGATTGAAACCTTTGCGTTGAGTATTCAGAACCTTGTAGAACTTACGGGCTTCATTTCTGTTATAGTTGTTCTCTAATTCAGACAGCGTCCTGTTCTGGAATTCCCGCTTCTTCTTTTTGTGGATACGTTTTTCCACTCGACGAAGTATCCTATAGTGTTCATTAGCAGATCTTGTTGGTCGTTCCAAGTTTCTGATACGGGCTTGATTCTTTGCAGCCGTCGCTTGTGCGCATTCATTATCGAACCAGGTTTTTCGGTCTGTTGGTGCTTCGTGACCTAAGATGTGTTCTGCTCCGGTTCGTATAACTTGACTTAAGTGTTGCCAGCACTCAGTCAAGTTCTCTGGTTCGGGATGTTGTGTTCGGAGTTCGTTGATTCCTGCGCTTATGTTCTGTGCAAATGCCGTTCTCACACTTGGGTCCTTCAGTTTGTTGGCTGCAAACCGTTTAGTAGCTTGTGCTCGTGCTGTCTGTGCACGATCTATACGTGCTCGAACATCCACTACTACCAAGAAATGATCTGAATCAACATTTGCTCCCCTTCGTACTTTGACATTAATCACGTCTGAAAAATGTCTACCATCAACCAGACAATGGTCTATCTGGTTTCTGGTCACGCCATCTGGTGAAACCCAAGTAGCCTGATGGATTCGCTTATGCATGAAGTACGAGCTCCTCACCACCATGCCCTTTTCGGTTGCGAAATCGATCAACCTCAGGCCGTTCTCGTTTGTTTCTTCATGTAAGCTCCACCTTCCTATCGTTGGTCTATAACTTTCCTCTCGTCCTACTTTTGCATTCATGTCCCCTAGAAGAATCTTAACGTCGTGATTCGGGCAGTTATCGTAGGCTCGCCGGAGCGCTTCATAGAATTCCTCCTTGATGTCATCGCTGGTATCATTCGTCGGCGCATGTGCATTCAGCAGGGAATAGTTGAAGAATCTGCCTTTTATTCTTAGAATGCACAACCGGTCGTTCATTGGAGAAAAGTTTATGACCAGGTGGTTCCATCTGTGAGCTACAAGGAAGGCAGTCCCAAGTACATGGTGGGCGTTATTGCTGCTACAGTAAATTTTGTATCCATTACTGTCAAAGGATGGTGTGTCCTTGGTGAATCTTGTCTCTTGGACAGCAGCAATAACAACCCCCGCTTGCTGCAGTTCATCGGTCAGTATCCGTACGGCACCTGGTCTGTAGAGTGACCTCACATTCCAGGTAGCCAAGCGTAAGTCCTTATTTCGCTTCCGTTTCGTTGCCGATAAATTCCTCCTGTTATTCTCTTCTTGCTCGTTCGTCATAATTGTATTACAGTGGTAGGGTTATGAGCCCTACGCACCAAAGATCCCCCGCCCCTCTTTGCTTGGTGACTCCGGGTACTCCACCGGGATTGGCTACCCGATCTTTCCCAAGAGTTGCTCACCGTAACAAGAGCACCACGAGAAGGTGGGGGTCGGAGTTGGCAAACAGAGGCGAATGTACATAATGAGTACTCAAGTTGCCAACTCCGACCCCCACCTTCTCGTGGTGCTCTTGTTA
>SKOF01000480.1 GCA_007120155.1 Thioalkalivibrio sp.
CGACACGACATACACCTCGCCCTGGTACACGAAGGCGGTGACGCCAGACATCTTCGCGGGGCGGGTGCTGGGGTCGATGCCGTAGGTGGAAGAGAAGCGTTGCAGCTCCACGGCGGCAGCCGGGTCGCCCCTGAGTAGGAACGTTTCGTTGGAGCCGAAGATGAGTAGCCCCCCGGGCGTGGACGCCATGGCGATGATGCCCGCCGACGCCTGGAACGGTACGTCGAAGTAGTTCAGGGTGCGAGTGAGGTTCGCGTACGGCTCGCCACCAGCGTCTATCTCACTGAAATACACGCGGTTCGCTCGGCCAGCGCCCGCCGAGGCGGCAAAGGCATCGCGCGTGATTTTGTCCTCAAGCCCCGGACCAGTATTGATATACGTGTACGGGCCCGCCTGGGGGAGGTATCCGTACGCAGAGGTGTAGAAACGGTTCTGGTGCAGCTCGCTGCGGGCGTCGTTCACCATTCGCATCCAGATGTGGGAAGAGATGGACGCCTGGCTGAGGGACGTGAAGACCAGCGACTCGTTCGGCCCCGCGTCCCACAAGAACGCCTTGTTCGGCACGGCCGTCGGCAGCGTGACGTACAGCAGCTTCGGGTTCTCCCCAGAGGCGAGCGAGATGCTAATGGCGTTGTCTCCGCCAGTAAGGTTCACGGCGCTGGACTCGCCGGTGGGCTGGAACAAGATACGCCCATTCTCGGACACCACGTAGTTGACGGCGAAGAAGCGGTACGTCCCCTCCGGTAGCGCGGCGCCGGTTGCGGTGGAGGGGGTGAAGGTGAAGCCGCTAAGCCCAAGGCCGGTGGTGGGCGTGCCAATGAAGTTCCCGCCCGGGCTGTCCCCGACGAACGCCCTGCGGTACCAGGCGGTGTTCCCGTTATTCACGCTGGTGTAGGGGATGGAGAAGTTCGGCGTAAACGTAATCGTAGTCGGCGGCGTGTTGCCGTCGAAGAACGTGGTCGAGCCGTACACGCCGAAGCCAGAAGGGTCAATGATGGTGGGCTTGATCGTGCCGAGGTTGTAGTACAGCTCCTGCTCGCCCCAGAACTCGTAGCCGCCCAAGCGCGAGAAGGCGGCGTTGCGCAGGGTGGTCGGCTGCTTGCCGAGGCCCTCCACGAAGTTCGTGTTGAGGCCCCCCAGCTCCTCGATGATGAAGCGCTCTACCTGCATCAGTTCGGCTCTCTACGCGGCTCCGTCGGTCCCTCGAAGAGGCCGGGCTGCTGCTCGGCGCCGCCGCCCATCATCGCCGCCATCGGGTCAGCCATCGGCGGCGCACCAGGGGCCGAGGGCTCCATGCCCCCACCCATGCCGCCCTGCTGCATCGCCTCGTCACCCAGAGCCATACCCATAGCGCCGAGGGGCGAGTGCTGCGAGCCAGCCATGGCGCTGAAGTCGGGCATCGCCACGTCGGGGCGGTCGAAGACGGGGTACACGATGCCGTTCGGACGGTCGAGTAGCTCCACCGGCGGCTTGGCGTCCTTCTGGCCGAACTTCTTCAGCGCACCGCTCATGATGTTGAGGAACTTTTCCTTGCTCACCACATACCCTCCTTGAACCAGCTCTTGGCGAAGGCGGCGCGCATCTGGCGCTCGGCGTGGTGAGCGTGCGTCTCCGCCCGCCTGACCATGTCGTCGCTCGTCTGCATCCGCAGGATGTCCACGACCACCTTGCGGGGTACGAGGTCGTGATGCTCGGGCAGCTCGCCATCCCACACCTCGTCGGCGCCCTGCACCAGATCGGCGGGCTTGATGACGACCAGGATGCGCAGCGTGTCCGTATCGCGGAAGCCGAAGGGCGTCACGGGGGCGGTGACGTTGTACGGGTCGTAGAGCACGAAGCGGTGGCCCTTGTCCTGGAACCAGCCAGGCATCTGCTCGGACGCCTTCGCCACGTTGCGCAGCTTCACACGCTCGCCCGACCGCTCCAGCCACGCGCCCATCAGGCCGCCAGGGCGCGCGTTGCCGGGGAGGTTGAAGGCGCTGGTCGCCGATGCGCCAGTGATGAAGCGGCTCGGCACCCTGAGTTCGCGGGAGAGGTAATCGTTCTGGAGGTTCAGGCGGCGCTTGATCTCGCCGGAGCTGATGTCCGTCACCGGCTTGATCTCCTGCTCCACCCAATCGACGGCTTCTGCGAGGGTCACTGCTCACCCCTGTCCCGGCGCTGCTCGGGCTGCACGAGGAGGTTCGACAGGTCCGTCACGCCGAACCGGGCGGCGAACAGTTGCGCCTCTTTCATGAACCGCTCCGAGAAATACTGCGCGTTCTCCGCCTCACCCACCGAGTCCCAGGCGGCCACCCCCGCGTGCAGGGCGACGATGTGCTGAAAGTCGGGGAACAGGCCGCCCCACACCGTGCTGGCGGGCGTAAGGGCGCTTACGTCGATCAGCTCCACGTACTCAAGGACGATGGCGCCCGACGGCACGGGTTCGAGAGGCACTGGCGCCACGGTGATGACGCCCATGCGCCTCGGGTCGTGCGAGTAGAAGCGAGGGAACGAGCCCGGCGCCGCGAGCTTACGGCGCACCATGTGGTACGGCACCAGCTCCAGCTCATCGCCGTAGAAGGCGAGTGACTTCGCCCATGTGAGGTTCGCGGGGACGCTGATGTCCGACGCCCCAGCGGCGAGTGTGAGGGTGTTGCTCACCTGGATGGGGAACCCGAGGGCGGCGGCGATGGCCGACGCGCTGTTGTACAGCATCGGGTACAGGTCGTCGGCGTTGTCGAAGCCGCCGGAATCGGCATCCTCGGTAACGACTTCGCGCCTCACGATTTCGAGTAGGTCGGCGTATGTCCTCACAGTCTCACTCTACAGGAAGGGCGCCCCGATAAGGAGCGCCCTTCAGTGCTACTCGGCTTGGTTAGGCTCAGGCCGTAGCGAGGCCAGAGCGGTAGAAGTACTGCGCGGCGGCGCTCACGGTGACAGTGTTACCGGCGCCGGAGAGCGAGAGGACGCGGAGGCCGTACTTCTCGTACGTGATGTCGAACTCGATGGGCGGGAAGCGCCCGCCAGTGATGGCGGAGGTCCCGATGCTGTACGTGTTGCCGTCGGCGTCCTGCCCGAGCAGCTCCAGTACGAACGTCGTGACCGTGCCGTCCGTAACCGGCACCGAGAAGACGATGCGCGCACGATCAGCGAGCTGCCAGCCGACTTCACCGAACGGCCCGTTCGTGACCTCGGCCTTACCCGCACGCATGCGGGTGTAGGACGTGGTGAACGAGACGAAGGTCGTGTTCGCGACCGTCTCGGC
>SKOF01000541.1 GCA_007120155.1 Thioalkalivibrio sp.
ACGGACTGGTGCGCAGCTACGAATTTCGCGCCCCGGCGCGTTTCACGCTGCTCACTGAGCGCCGGCGCCGCGCCCCCTGGGGTCTGCACGGCGGCGCCCCCGGCGCCCCCGGCATCAACCGTCTCAACGACGGGATCCTGCCGCCGAAGGTGAGTATGGATGTCCGCCCGGGCGACGTGCTCACCGTCGAGACCCCGGGCGGAGGCGGGTGTGGAGCCGCCTCCTGAAGGGCGAAGTGTGAATTTGGAAGTGAGAACGAAAACCTGAACGGCCGAAACGGGAACGGACCACGCGCTCCTCGCCGGGTCTTGTTAGAATGTTCTTTCATGTGCATGTGGCGGGAATCGCAGTGCCCGGCGCCGGCATCTCGTTTCCCACTTCCCAATTCCCAATTCCCACTTCGCACTTCCTTGCCACTTGCCACTTGAGACTTGCCACTGCCTTTATGTGCGGCATCTGCGGTGAACTGAATTTCAACGATGCGCCCCCGGATCTGGCGTCCCTGCGACGCATGCTGGACCGGCTGGAGCGGCGCGGACCCGATCATGAGGGTACCTGGAGCGACGGCCCGCTGGCGTTCGGTCATCGGCGTCTGTCCATCCTGGACCTCTCGGAACGTGCCCACCAGCCCATGCTGGATCCCGCGCTGGGACTCGCCGTGGTGTTCAACGGCACGATCTACAATTTCCGGGAACTGCGTGCCGCGCTCGAGGGGCGCGGCCACCGGTTCTTCTCCACCGGTGATACCGAGGTCATTCTCAAGGCCTACGCCGAATGGGGCGCCGATTGTGTGCGCCGGTTCAAGGGCATGTTCGCCTTTGCCGTGTGGGATTTGCGCAACCGGCGCCTGTTTCTGGCCCGGGATCGCATGGGCATCAAGCCCCTGTACTTCAGCCAGGATGCGAATCGTTTCCGGTTCGCCTCCAACTCGCAGGCCCTGCTGCAGGCGGGGGGCGTGGATACGTCCATCGATCCGGTGGCGCTGCATCATCATTTCACCCTGCACGCTGTGGTGCCCGCCCCCCGCACCCTGTTCCGCGGCGTGCGCAAGCTGCCGCCGGCACACACGCTGACGGTGGAGGCGGACGGCCGTACCCGGCTCGATCGATACTGGCAGCTCGATGCCTCGCGACCCGACGGGCCACGCAGCGAGGCGGAGTGGATCGAGGCGGTGCACGAGAGCCTGCGCCGGGCGGTGGAGCGCCGCCTGCAGATCGCCGATGTCCCCGTGGGTGTGCTGCTCTCGGGGGGGCTGGACTCGAGCCTGCTGGTGGCCCTGCTTGCGGAATGCGGTGTGCGGGGCCTGAAGACCTTTACGGTGGGTTTCGAGGATCAGCCCGAGGAGAAGGGCAGCGAGTTCGAGTATTCCGATCCGGTGGCCGCGCGATACGACACCGAGCATTTCCGCTTTCACGTGCCCAATGCGGAAGTGCTCACCCGCCTGCCGGAGGCTGTGGATCACATGGCCGAGCCCATGGTGGGTCAGGACGCCGTGGCCTTCTACCTGCTGGCGGAGCAGGTGTCGAAGCACGTCAAGGTGGTGCAGTCCGGGCAGGGGGCGGACGAGGTATTTGGCGGCTATTTCTGGTATCCGCGCATGGCGCAGGAGTCCGAAGGAAGCCGCGTGGACCGCTTCCGGCGTCATTACTTCGACCGGGACCACGACGAATATGCACGCATGATCGACCCCGGCCTGGTGGACGGTGATCACACGGCCGCTCTCATCGCGCAACTGCTGGACGCACCCGGCGCGGACAGCTTCATCGATGCGGTGCTGCGCCTGGATGTGACCACCCTCATCGTCGATGATCCCGTCAAACGCGTGGACAACATGACCATGGCCTGGGGCCTGGAAGCCAGGGTGCCGTTCCTGGACCAGGAACTGGTGGAACTGGCCGCGGCCATGCCGCCGGATCTGAAACTGCGTGACGGCGGCAAGTACGCCCTGCGGCAGATCGCCCGGGGCCGTCTCCCGGACGCGGTGATCGACCGGCCCAAGGGCTATTTCCCGGTGCCGGCGCTGAAGTACGTGCGCGGTGAGTTCCTGGATTTCATGCGGGATATCCTGGACTCCCGGGCCTGCCGGGAACGGGGGCTGTATCAGCGAGGCTACGTGGAAACCCTGCTCTCGAGCCCCGAATCCCACCTCACCCGCATTCAGGGCAGCAAGCTCTGGCATCTGGCCCTGCTGGAGTTCTGGCTGCAACGCAATCTGGACTGACCGTTCACCCGGCTTTTTGCACCGTCTGCATGGACGGTTTCCATGTGCACATGTTCTTGTGTGAAGTTCTTAACATCCATGCCCGCGGCGCGTGGTTAGAGTGTCACGGATAATAATCACGCGAACAGGGGAGCGGGAACCACATGACCCCGGAGTTGAGGCGCAGGCTTCGCCGTGCGCGGCCGTCCCTGGTCAGGGCGCGCATCCGGCGTGGATACCGTCGCACGATCGAGCGGTTTGTCACCCGATGGCCCCGAACGCACATGGGGGTGATCGTCGGCCTTTCGGCCCTGGGCTTCTTGTACCTGCTGAGTTTTCCGCTTGCCGCCCTGTTGCTGCTGACGGGTCTGCCCGCACGGGTGGCGGGCCTCGCCGGTCCCGTCGATTGGGTCATGCTGGCAGGCGTGGTGATGCTCATCGCGCTGCTGGGTCTGGTCAGTTGGCAGATTGCACGCCTGCGCTTCACGCTGCCCGGCGCGGAGGTGCTGGAGCCGGGTGAGGCCCCGGTGCTTTTCGACACTATCGACGAGTTGTGCCGGCTCTTCAGGACCGCGCCGGTGCACCGGATCGTGCTCTCCGAGCGCTTCGAGGTGGAGATGATCCGTACGCCGCGATTCGGCTATCCCTTCGCGTTCACCAATACGCTGATGGTCGGGTTGCCGGTCCTGCTGAGTCTGTCGCCGCAGCAGGCACGGGTGCTGATGGCCCGGCGCATCGGCCAGCTCGCCGCCCCGCACGGCGTGCCCGGCAGCTGGGTGTATGTGCTCGCGCGCGTGTGGCCCCGGTATCGGCGGGACGCGGCGTCGGCCCCGCGGCCACTGTCCTGGCTGCTCCGGGCGTTCTTTCCATGGTACGTGCCACTGCTGCGCCGCCTGTCCCGGCGTGCGGCCCGCCAGGCCGAACTGGATGCCGACGCCCGCCTTCTGACCGTCATCGACGACCAGGAGGTGGCGGAGGCCCTGGCCGCGGGCACCTTGCGGCAGCGCTATCTCGATGAGGTATTCTGGCCGCGATTGCAACCGGACCAGCCGGCGGCCCCGCAGCCCCGCAGTTTTCCTTATGCGCGCATGACCGCCGCGATCCGGGCATTGGGTCCGCAGAAAGCGAGGCAGTGGCTCGACCGGGCCCTGTCGGAGGCCGATTCGGGACGCGGCGAGCTTCCGGGCCTGCGGGCCCGGCTGGATCACATCGGTCATGGCGTTGCGCCCGTGCCCGGACCCCTGGAGGAAGCCGCGGCAGGGCATTACCTGGAGGCCTCCCTCGCGGCCCGGGTCAGGCGCATGGACAGCCTGTGGTTTCGCGGCATCATGCCGGCCTGGAGAGAGCGCTACGAGCGCAGGCAGCGGTCGCTCAGGCACATCCGGGCGTTGGCCGAAAAGGCCAAGGGCGGCCGCCTGAGCGTGCAGGAGGCGCGCGGCTATGCAGTCCTGGCCGAACGCCTGTTGCCGGGCGCCCAGACATGCACCGTGTACCGGCAGCTGCTGACCATGGGGGTGCCCGACGCGGAGCTGAACCTGCGCATCGGCCGTTATCTTCTTGCCCGGGGCGACGAAAAGGGCGTTGTCGCCCTGGAGCGGGTGGCGGCTTACGACAGGACCTTTGCCCGGGCGGCGGCGCGGGTGCTGGCGCGCTTCTTCTCGGAACGCGGACAGCCGGAAGCCGCCAGCCGCTATCTCAAGGAGGCGCTGGCGGCCCAGGCCTCCTGATCGTCATCATGCCGCACACGGGACCTTGCACGCGCCGGGGACCGGAGACCTGCCGCGCGGTCCCGCGAGCTGCTCGTGGCGTGGCCGTCTTGCCAATGCCCCCTTTTGCAGGCCGTTTATTTGCCGGGGGGCGGGGTATAAACTAGGCAAACGAATACATTGAATTGATTTGCGAGGTCAGAAGACGTGGAAGCGCTTGAACGCATCAAACAGCAGGTGGAAGGCCACCCGGTGGTCATCTTCATGAAAGGCACCCCCCAGTTCCCCATGTGCGGCTTCTCCAGCCGCGCGGTCGAGGCGCTCAAGCAGTGCGGGCAGGAGTTCGCTTACGTGAACGTGATCGCTGACCAGGAGATCATGCAGGCCCTGCCCCAGTACGCCAACTGGCCGACCTTCCCGCAGGTCTATATCGACGGCGAGCTGGTGGGCGGCTGTGACATCACCCTCGAGCTGGCCCAGAGCGGCGAGCTCAAGAAGATGGTGGATGAGGCGAGCGCCAAGCGCAAAAGCGCGTAATCGAAGTGGGAAGGGTGAATTGGGAAGTGGGAACTGAAAGGCTTTAACTTCGCACCTCCCAATTCACCCTTCCCACTTACCCAACGACCCTGTTCCTTCCCTCCGACTTGGCCCGGTAGAGGTTCTGGTCGGCCAGCCGGGTCATGGTCTGGATGGTCGGCATCTCCTCGCCATGCTGGTAACAGCATACGCCGATGGACGCGGTCACGGTGATGCCGCCTTCCGGGATGGGTATGGGTTCATCGCTGATGGTCTGTCGCACCCGTTCAAAGATCGCGGGATCGCATTTTTCCGACTTGTGGAAGTGGGCCACCAGGGCAAATTCCTCGCCGCCCATGCGCGCGACCATGTCCATGGGGCGAAGTGCAAGCCGCATGCGCCGGGCGATGAGGATGAGCACCTCGTCTCCCACGTCGTGTCCGTGGAGATCGTTGATGCGCTTGAAATGATCCAGGTCCAGGATGCCCAGGCACAATGCGCCTCCACGGCTGCAGGTCTCCATGATCGCCGCCTCCATGCGCTTGTCCATGGCGCGTCGGTTCGGCAGTCCGGTCAAGGGGTCCGTGGTGGACAGGAATTCCAGCTGGCGGTTGGTGGCGCTCAGTGCGGCTGAGGTTTCCAGCACCTTGTTCTGCAGGCGGGCGACCCTGCCCGCCGCAAACAGCCGGGCGGCCAGTTGTATCTGGTTGACCGGCTTGGTGAGATAATCGTCGACCCCGTGGCGGAAGGCTTCCATCATGGCCTCGTCGCCTTCCTTGCCGGTGAACAGGATGATCGCCGTGTAGTGGCTGCGCTGCTCGTCCTTCTGGCGGATTTCGGCGGTCAGTTCCAGACCGTTCATCTCCGGCATCACCCAGTCGGCCAGCACCACTTCCGCCCGTCGGTCGCTCATCATGACGAGGGCCTCTGACGCCGACGCGGCCATGCGCACGTCCGTGTAGCCAATGCGGTTGAGCGTGGTGCGCAGCACCGCGCGGCTGTATTGCATATCGTCGACGATGACGATGGCGAGATCTTCGACCATTCCCTGATCAACCCCGTCGCTAAGTGTTATCTGATCAGCTCGCGGTGCCCGCACTGACCATGCACGTTCCTCCCCGGAGGAGATGCGGCACAGGTGCGATTCATGCCGGCGACCCGTTCTCCAAGCGACTTATAACGTCCCGGTTATCCACTGTCCATGTGCGTATCGACGGACGGTTGAAGGATCGGCCCCCAGCGGTTGAGGACATGACAGAACAGGTCCGCGGTCTTCTCGGCGTCATAGACGGCGGAATGGGCCTCACTGCTGTTCCAGTTCATGCCGGCGGCCTGGACCGCCCGGGCCAGTACCGTCTGCCCGAAGGCCATGGCGGAAAGGGTCACGGTATCCAGGCTGCTGAAGGGGTGAAACGGGTTGCGTTTCAGTCCGGCGCGCTCGGCACCCTGATTGATGAAGGAGAGATCGAACCCGGCATTGTGTCCCACCAGGATCGCCCGCTTGCAGGCGTTAAGCTTCATTTCCTCGCGGATGGCGCGGAACACCGTCGCCAGGGCGTCCTTCTCCGGGTGCGCGATGCGCAGGGGATGGAAGGGATTGATGCCGTTCACCTCCAGGGACTTCGGGTCCATGTTGGCGCCCTCGAAGGGTTGCACGTGCCGGGCGACCGTATAGTGCCGGTACAGGCGGCCCTCGCTGTCCATGCGCAGCAGCACGGCGGCCACCTGCAGCAGGGCATCGGACTGCGGATTGAATCCGCCGGTTTCCACGTCCACCACCACGGGGAGAAATCCCCGGAAGCGGTGACCCATGGGCTGGAAGTCGGGTTCGTTGGTCATGGGGCGGTAGGGTAATACAGGTGAAGTGAGAAGTGGGAGTTGGGAAGTGGGGAGTGGGAATTTGGAAGTGCGAATAAGGGCCTGAAAGGCTGACACCTCCATCCGCGGACACCCACCCCTCCCACTTCCAAATTCCCACTTCGCACTTCACTTGAGTCGCCAGGCAATGTGTGTCCCCGCCCGCAATGGCACCACCGAGTCCTTGCCCAGCGGATACGCCGCAGGCACCTCCCAGGCATCCCGCACCAGTGTGAGGGTCCCCTCGTTCACGGGCAGGCCGTAGAAGCGCGGGCCGTTGAGGCTGGCAAACGCCTCCAGATGCCGCAGGGCGCCGGCCGCCTCGAAGGCCTCGGCATAGAGCTCCAGGGCGGCATGGGCACTGTAGATGCCGGCGCAGCCGCAGGCGGATTCCTTGGCGCCCCTGGGGTGGGGTGCGCTGTCGGTGCCCAGGAAGAAACGTGCATGACCTTCGGCCAGCACGTCCATGATGGCCTGGCGGTGACGTTCGCGCTTGAGCACCGGAAGGCAGTAGTGATGGGGGCGGATCCCCCCCTGAAACAGGGCATTGCGGTTCATCAGGATGTGCTGCGGCGTCACCGTTGCCCCGAGGAGTTCGCCGCCCTCGCGCACGAAGGCCGCCGCATCGGCCGTGGTGATGTGCTCGAGCACGATCTTCAGGCCCGGGAAGTCCTTCATCAGCGGCGCCAGGGTCCGCTCGATGAACACCGCTTCCCGGTCGAACACGTCCACATCCGCATCGGTGGCCTCCCCGTGCACCAGCAGGGGCAGTCCGGCCTGCTGCATGGCTTCCAGGGCGGCATAGGTATGACGCACATGGGTCACGCCCGCATCAGAGTGGGTGGTGGCACCGGCCGGATAGAGCTTCACGCCGTGTACGATGCCGCTGTCCCTGGCGCGGTGGATTTCGTCCGCCGTTGTGTCGTCCGTCAGGTACAGCGTCATGAGCGGTGTGAAGGCCGCGCCGTGCGGCACCGCGGCGAGAATGCGTGAACGATAGGCGAGCGCCTGTTCCGTGGTGGTCACCGGCGGCTTGAGGTTCGGCATGACGATGGCCCGCGCAAACCGCTGTGCGGTATGCGGCACGACGGCGGGCAACGCGTCACCGTCGCGCAGGTGCAGATGCCAGTCGTCCGGATGCCGCAGGGTCAGTGTCTGTACGGATGTCATGGGGTATTCCTGTGGCTTTTCTGTGCCTTGCGGCCGCGATCATCATTTGCCGCCGCTGCCTTTTGCCTTGACCTGCCTGACGCCAGGCTTGAAGATAATGAACTCCATTGCGGCCCGCCCAACCGGGTCTGCGCCCGACCGAATCTATAACATATCAGGAATCTCCCCCCTTTTACTGCGCACACGTGATGACGATGATGACGTGGATACCGGCAGTGGATGAGCAGGGCGGAGGCCTGGACCCGTGAGGCTGGTATGACGCAGCAGCAGAATCAGATGCAGGACCTGGACGCCCAGGAAACCCAGGAATGGCTCGACGCCCTGGAGGCGGTCATCCGGGCGGAGGGGCCTGAACGGGCGCACTACCTTCTGGAGCGGCTGGTGGATCAGGCCCGCCGCTCCGGCGCCTTCCTGCCGTACTCGGCCAACACGGCCTACGTGAATACCATCCCGCCGCACCTGGAGCCCGAGTACCCGGGTGACGGCGATCTGGAGCACCGCATTCGCTCCTACATCCGCTGGAATGCCATGACCATGGTGGTCAAGGCCAATCGCATCAGTGCCGAACTGGGCGGCCATATCGCCACCTTCGCCTCGGCGGCGACCCTCTATGACGTGGGCTTCAATCACTTCTGGCGCGCCCCGTCCCACGAGCACGGCGGTGACCTGTTGTACGTGCAGGGGCATTCCTCTCCGGGCATGTACGCCCGCGCCTATCTGGAAGGCCGGCTCACCGAAGAGCAGCTGGATCATTTCCGCCGGGAGGTGGACGGCAAGGGCCTGTCCTCCTATCCGCATCCGTGGCTCATGCCGGACTTCTGGCAGTTCCCCACCGTGTCCATGGGGCTCGGGCCCATCATGAGCATCTACCAGGCTCGCTTCATGAAATACCTGCAGGACCGCGGCATGGCCAACACCAGGGACCGGCGGGTCTGGTGCTTCATGGGCGATGGCGAAGTGGACGAGCCTGAAAGCCTGGGGGCCATCACCCTGGGCTCCCGGGAGAGGCTCGACAACCTCACTTTCGTGGTCAACTGCAACCTGCAGCGTCTGGACGGGCCGGTGCGCGGGAACGGCAAGATCATCCAGGAACTGGAGGCCATCTTCCGAGGTGCCGGCTGGAACGTCATCAAGGTGCTGTGGGGCAGCTACTGGGATCCGCTTCTGGCCCGCGACACCAGGGGGCTGCTGCAACAGCGCATGATGGAGGCCGTGGACGGCGACTACCAGAACTACAAGTCCAAGGACGGCGCCTACGTGCGCGAGCACTTCTTCGGCAAGTACCCGGAGCTCAAGGCCATGGTGGCCAAGATGACCGACGAGGACATCTGGCGTCTGAACCGGGGCGGGCACGATCCCTACAAGGTCTACGCCGCCTACAAGGCCGCCGTGGAGTACACGGACGGCCCCACGGTGATCCTGGCGCATACGGTCAAGGGCTATGGCATGGGCGCCGCCGGCGAGGGCCAGATGCGCACCCACAGCCAGAAGAAGATGGACGTGGACGACATGAAGGCGTTTCGCGACCGCTTCAATATCCCGCTCACCGACGAGCAGGTGGAGAACGGCGAGTACATCAAACCCGACGACGATGCGCCGGAGATGCAGTACATGCATGCCCGGCGAAAGGCCTTGGGCGGCTTTTTGCCGGTGCGCAAGCACTCGGCGGCGCCGCTGGCCACGCCGGAGCTGTCCGTGTTCGAAGGCATGCTCGAGTCCAGCGGTGAGCGCGAGCTTTCCACCACCATGGCCTTCGTGCGCATGATCACGCTGCTTGCCCGCGACAAGAAGATCGGGCGTCACGTGGTGCCCATCGTGCCGGACGAGGCGCGCACCTTCGGCATGGAGGGCATGTTCCGACAGCTGGGTATCTATTCCTCCGTGGGTCAGCTCTATCAGCCTCAGGACCGTGACCAGGTGATGTACTACAAGGAGGACAAGCAGGGCCAGATCCTGGAGGAAGGCATTACCGAGGCGGGTTCCACGTGCTCGTGGCTGGCGGCGGCCACCGCGTATTCCACCCACGGCGTGAACATGATCCCCTTCTATATCTTCTATTCCATGTTCGGCTTCCAGCGGGTCGGGGACCTCATCTGGGCCGCCGGCGACATGCAGGCGCGGGGCTTTCTGATCGGTGCCACCGCAGGGCGGACCACGCTGGCGGGCGAGGGCCTGCAGCATCAGGATGGCCACAGCCTGATGATGGCCGCCAACGTGCCCAACTGCATCAGCTACGATCCCACCTTTGCCTACGAACTGGCGGTGATCGTCCACGACGGCCTGCGGCGCATGTACGCCGAGCAGCAGAGCGTCTTCTACTACATCACCACCATGAACGAGAACTACGCCCAGCCGGCCCTGCCCGAGGGCGTCGAGGAAGGGATCATCAAGGGCATGTATCTGTTGCACAAGGGTGGCCGCAAGAAGCTGCGCGTGCAGCTCATGGGTTCCGGCACCATCCTGCAGGAGGTCATTGCCGCCGCGGAACTGCTCAGGAAGGACTTCGGCGTGGAGTCCGATATCTGGAGCGCCACCAGTTTCACCGAACTGGCCCGGGAAGGGCGCGATTGTGACCGCCACAACATGCTCAATCCTGACGCCGTGCCGCGGGAGGCCTATGTCACCCGGTGTCTCAAGGACCGGCAGGGCCCCGTGGTGGCGGCCACCGACTACGTGAAGGGCTATGCCGACCAGATCAGGGCCTGGGTGCCGGGTCGTTATGTGGTCCTGGGCACAGACGGGTTCGGACGCTCGGATCTGCGCGAGGCGCTTCGACGCCATTTCGAGGTGGACCGCCACTTCGTGGCCGTGGCCGCCCTCAGGGCGCTGGCCGACGAGGGGGCGATCCCCGGTTCCAAGGTGGCCGACGCCATCCGCAAGTACAAGGTCGACGTGAGTCGGCCCAACCCGCTGAGGGCCTGAAGCCGTTCATGGGCGCGGCCCCGGTTACGGCACGGGTGCCGCGCGTGGACAGAAATCAAGACACTGGAGTTGCGAAATGGGCAACGTGGTTGAGGTGAAGGTCCCGGACATCGGGGACTTCAAGGACGTGGAGATCATCGACGTCCTGGTGAAGGCGGGCGATGCGGTCAATGCCGAGGACCCGCTGATTACCCTGGAGTCCGACAAGGCCTCCATCGATATCCCGTCCCCGGGGCCGGGGGTCGTCAAGGCGCTCAAGGTCAAGAAAGGCGACCGGGTCTCCGAGGGCGATCCGGTGCTGGACATGGAAGCCGCGGAAGGCCGGCAGGATGGCGAGGACGCGTCTGCCGGCGATGCTGAACCTCAAGCGCCGGAGGCGTCCGGCAAAGAACCCGAGCCCGCGTCCGAACAGGCAACGGACCGGCAGGAGCCCCCCGAGCCGGCGGCGGCACCGGCCGGCACGCCTGGCCCTGCGCCGGGCGGCCCGCGCCCCTCCCCCACCGCATCCATCGTCAACGAGGAGGGCTTCCGCAAGGCCCACGCCTCGCCGGCGGTCCGTCGATTTGCCCGCGAACTGGGTGTGGACCTGGGCCAGGTGGACGGCAGCGGTCCCAAGGGGCGGGTGCTCAAGGAGGATGTGCAGGGCTACGTCAAGCGTGCCCTGGTCCAGGGCGGCGGCCTGGGCGTGGCGCCCATGCCGGAGATCGATTTTGGCGAGTTCGGACCGGTGGAATCCCTGGCGCTCACCAGGATCAACAAGCTCACGGGGCAGAACCTGCACCGCAACTGGGTGACCATCCCCCACGTGACGCAGTTCGACGAGGCGGACATCTCCGAACTGGAGGAATTCCGCAAATCCCTGAGCGAGGAATACAAGGAGAAGGGGGTCAAGATCACCTTTCTTGCCTTCCTCATGAAGGCCGTGGTCGCGGCGCTCAAGGAATACCCCCGGGTCAACGCATCGCTGGATTCGACCGGCGAGCACCTGATCCTCAAGCAGTACTACCACATCGGCGTGGCCGTGGACACGCCGGACGGGCTGGTGGTGCCGGTGATCCGCGACGTGGACCGCATGAGTCTGGTGGACATCGCCCGGGCCCTGCAGGAAATGTCCGCCAAGGCCCGTGACAAGAAGCTCAAGCCCGGCGACATGCAGGGCGGATGCTTCACCATCTCCAGTCTCGGCGGCATCGGTGGCACTTCGTTCACGCCCATCATCAACGCGCCGGAAGTGGCCATTCTGGGTGTCTCCCGGGCCAAGATGCAGCCCGTGTGGGACGGCAAGGCGTTCAATCCGCGCATGATCCTGCCGCTGGCCCTGTCCTACGATCACCGGGTCGTCGACGGCGCCCTGGGGGCGCGTTTCATGACTTTTCTGAGCAGCCGGCTTTCGGACATGCGCAGGATGCTTTTGTAGGAAGGCGCAAGAGGCAGGATTCAGGAAGGGGGTTGCCGGTAGGAGGCCCGACCCCGGGCCGAAAGGAGGCGGCGCCCCGCGGCATGGGCGTTCGCGGCGGGATCGCCGCTCCTACGGTGCCGGGGATGGCGGATTTAGGAGGCCCGA
>SKOF01000592.1 GCA_007120155.1 Thioalkalivibrio sp.
CGCGGGCGTAGTTCTCATCGCGATTGAAGAAGTGCACTTCTCTGGGATGCATGTGAATGTGGGGATGCATCCTCAGTGAATCACGCAATGAGCACGTGCCGGATTTCATGGTGCCGACGATTAGGAAATCCGGCAGCCGGGGCGAACCTGTCATGTCGGAATCGATCCTTGCCCTGCATGTTGGTGTGACGGTTGCGTACCGCCGGTCTCCCGGCGGGCACGGCGCCCGCTGCGCCGGTCAGGCCCGGCAGGCCGGCGGCGCATCAGGACACACCGCGGTGTCCGGATCCCGATGCTAGCCCAACGCCTGTCCGGACGACAATCATGTCCGGGCATCGAGGCAGATCCCGAGCAGGGGCGCCATGGCATGTGCCGTGATGCCCAGGTCACTGAAGCCGCTCATGCCATGGCCCACGACGTTGTCCGATTCCATGAGGATCACCTGATCACGCGTCAACGGGGGTCCGGGCAGTATGGATGCGAGGGTGGCCAGCAGGTGCCATGCGGCAAAGGGCACGGGGACCAGCAGACGCCGCCGGTGCAGATGATCGAGCACCATGGCGATGATCTCCCGGTAGGTATGGATCCCGGCGCCGCCCAGTTCGAACGTGCGGCCGCGCGCTTCGGGCGATTGCAACGCCCGCTCGATACCCGCGGCCATGTCCTCCACGTACACGGGTTGCAGCCGAGTGCCGCCACGACCGAACAGCGGCACCACCGGCAGGCGCCGGGTGATCATCTCCAGGGAACGCAGGAAGGTATCGCCGGGGCCGAACAGTACACTCGGGCGCAGGATGACGGCCCCCGGGAAGGCGCTGCGCACCCGTCGTTCGCCCCGCGCCCGGGCCCGCACGTAAGGCGAGGCCGAGGCTTCGTCCGCGCCGATCCCGGAGATGTGTACCAGCGAGCCGACACCGGTCTGTCCGGCCAGAGCGGCGAGACGCCCCGCACCTTCCACGTGAATCGCCTCGAACGACGGGCCGCCCGGTCGTTCGACATAGAGCGAGACCGCATTCACCACGCCGTCGGCATCGCGAAGCGCCGCACTGACCGCCGCCTCGTCCCGGATGTCGGCCGCCCGATACTCCACGAGCCCGCTCGGGTTCTCTCCTGCGGCGCTGTCCGCATGCCTTGCCACGATGCGTACGGCCATCCCGGATCCGGTCAGGCGGCTTGCCACGGCGCGCCCCAGAAAGCCGGTTCCGCCGAACACGGCAATCCGGGGAATCGCCGTCATTCCTCCGCGTCCGTGACGGCGCCCTTCGACGCGGAACCGACCAGCCGTGCGTACTTGGCGAGCACTCCGCGCTTATCACGGGGTGACGGAGGTGTCCATTGCCGGCGGCGTTGTTCCAGCTCCGCCTCGGAGACGTTGAGCTGCAACCTGCGCGCGGCCGCATCGATGGTGATGGAGTCTCCTTCCCGTACCAGCGCGATGGCGCCGCCCGCGGCGGCCTCGGGCGCCACGTGTCCTACCACCAGGCCGTAGGTGCCGCCGGAGAAGCGCCCGTCGGTGATCAGCCCGACGCTGTCACCCAGACCGGCCCCGATGATCGCCGAGGTGGGTGACAGCATCTCACGCATGCCCGGGCCGCCCCGGGGGCCCTCGTAACGGATCACCAGGATGTCGCCGGCCCTGATGCGGCCGGCCAGAATGGCCTCCATGCAGGCCTCCTCGGCGTCGAACACCCGCGCCGGACCGGTGATCTCCGGCTTCCTGATGCCGCTGATCTTGGCCACGGCCCCCTCGGGCGCCAGATTGCCCTTGAGCACGGCCAGGTGCCCGCTGGCATAGACCGGCTTGTTCCAGGGACGGATGACCATCTGGTCATCGCGCGGGTCGGGGGGCACGTCGGCCAGGGTCTCGGCGACAGTTCTGCCGGTGATGGTCTGGCAGCCGCCATGCAGCAGCCCCCGCTCAAGGAGCATCTTCATCACCTGGGGGACCCCGCCCGCCCGGTGGAACTGGGTGGTGACGAAACGCCCCGAGGGCTTCAGGTCGCACAGCACCGGCACCCGCCCGCGGATGTCCTCGAAGTCGTCCAGGGAAAGCGGCACCCGGGCGGCATGGGCGATGGCCAGCAGGTGCAGCGTTGCATTGGTGGATCCGCCCAGGGCCATGACCACCGCGATGGCGTTCTCGAAGGCCTGGCGGGTCAGGATCTCCCCGGGCAGGCGCTGATGGTGGATGGCGTCCACAAGCACCTCGGCGGAACGGGCCGCACTGTCGGCCTTTTCCTCGTCCTCCGCCGCCATGGTGGATGAGTACGGCAGGCTCATGCCCATGGCCTCGAAGGCACTGGACATGGTGTTGGCCGTGTACATCCCGCCGCAGGAACCAGCACCCGGGCAGGCATTGCGTTCGATACCGGCCAGGTCTTCGTCGCTCAGCCGTCCGGCGGCGTGGCTGCCGACGGCCTCGAAGGCGGATACGATGGTGAGATCCTTGCCCTTGTAATGCCCCGGCTTGATGGTGCCGCCATAGACGAAGATTGCCGGGATATTCATGCGCGCAATGGCGATCATTGCGCCCGGCATGTTCTTGTCGCAGCCCCCGAAGGCGATGACGCCGTCCATGGACTGACCCATGCACACGGTCTCGATGGCGTCGGCGATCACCTCCCGGGAGACGAGCGAGTACTTCATGCCCTCGGTCCCCATGGAGATGCCGTCGGAGATGGTGATAGTACCGAACAGTTGCGGCATCGCCCCCGCCGCGCGCAGGGCGGCCTCGCCGCGTTCGGCGAGGTTTCCGATGCCCATGTTGCAGGGGGTGATGGTGCTGTGGGCGCTGGCAACGCCCACGATGGGCTTTGTGAAGTCGCCGTTGTCGAACCCGACGGCGCGCAGCATGGCGCGGTTCGGACTGCGCTGGACGCCTTCGGTGACAATCCGGCTTCTGCGGTTATCGGACATGATCGGATCCTCCTGAAATGCGACCGCCCCATCCACTCGTGGCGTTCACCGTGGCCTGCAATCCTGGACAGACGGGCGTCCGTGAATGAACCCGGGCAGGAATCCCGGAACGGTTCGGCATACGAATGCACCTCCCGCTTCCGTCAGGATGAGGTTCAACTGCACCCGGTCTGCGTGATCTCCACATCGTTGCCGTCAAGCCGTGCCAGGGCCAGGCTCTGACCCCACACGCACCCGGTATCCAGGGCCAGCACGTTATCCGCCTGGTACAGCCCCAGTGTGGACCAGTGACCGAACACGATGCGTTCCCGGGCACTCCTGCGACCGGGCACGGCAAACCAGGGCATGAGATGGGGCGGCTGGTCACCCGGGGGGCCCTTGTGCTCCATGTCCACATGGCCGTCCGCGCTGCAATAGCGCAATCGGGTGAAACAGTTGATGATGAAGCGCAGCCGGTCCCATGCCCTGAGATCCGGCGACCAGAGATCCGGTTTGTCCGCGTACATGCGCTCCAGCAGCAGGCGATGATCATCACCCCGCAGCGCGGCTTCCACCTCCCTCGCGCAGGCAAGCGCCGTCTCCAGATCCCATTGGGGCGGCACGCCCGCATGCACCAGGGTCCATCGAAGTTGCGGATCATGGTGCAGCAGGGGCTGCCGGCGCAGCCAGTCCATCAGTTCGTGGCGGTCCGGGGCGTCGAGTATGGCCTGCACCGTGTCCCTGCGACGCACCTTGTGCACCCCCTGGTGGATGGCCAGCAGGTGCAGGTCGTGGTTGCCCAGCACCGTGATGGCGGCATCACCCAGTTCACGCACAAACCGCAGGGTCTCCAGGGACTGGGGGCCGCGATTGACCAGGTCTCCCACCAGCCAGAGCCGGTCCCCGGCGGGATCGAAGCGCACCCGGTCCAGCAGACGCTTGAGGGGATCGAGACAACCCTGGAGATCTCCAACTGCATAGACACTCATGCGGGGATTTTGAAGTGGGAAGAAGGAATTGGGAAGTATGAATCCGGCCAGGTGAGGCAGGGACCGCCACCATGATGCGTGTCACCCCGGAATGGCACCCGAGGCACCCGGCAGGGCACGGGCCCCGGGAGTTGCACTACTGCTTTCACCCGCCTGGACTCTTGAATGAGCAAGACGGCCGGATCAGCCCGGCCCGGGGCTGGCGTGGTGACCCTAAGGTGCAAACCATGTGCCCGGTTTGATTTGCAAACCATGTCCGGCTTGCAAGGTGCGGTTGGTTTCAATTCCCACTTCCCGATTCACACTTCCAACTTCTCAAGGACGATGTGCCTGAACCAGCCGCCCGCCAGCGCCGGCGTGTCCTCGATCACACGCAGATGGTCGTGCTGCCCGAGCAGTTCCTCGAAGACCACGTCGGTACGCGTGGCCAGCCGGCTGATCACCGGATTCACCAGGCGTCGCAGCGGGGCCCGCTGGCCGGAACGCAGGAACTTGTCCAGGATCAGGATCCGGCCGCCGGGGCGCAGGACGCGGACGGTCTCCGCAAAGGCGCGGCGCGGTTCCGGCACCACGGCCAGTATCAGGTGCAGGATGATCGTGTCGAAGCGCCCGGTGTCATACGGCATGGCCATGGCGTCACCCACCTGCAACTCGACGGGGATATCCAGGGAGCCGGCAACGCGATGTGCACGCGTGAGCATGGCGGGTGTCAGATCCATGCCGTGATAACGCGCACCCGGCGGAAGGAAGGGCAGGTCAAGTCCTGATCCGATCCCGGGGAGCAGGATCTCCTGACCGCGCACGTCACCGAGGCGCTCCAGACTGCGCCGCCTCGGGCCGCGCGTGGCCCGGTCCACGATCAGGTCGTAGATGGGCGCCCAGAGGGTGTAGGTATGTTTAAGGGACACTTCGTGTCCAGTGGCGAGTGGCTTGGAAAGTTGGAAGTGTGAATCGGGAAGTGCGAAGTGTGAGCGCCTTTGTTCCCATTTCGCAATTCACACCTCGCACCTCAGATCAGTGGAGAACGCGTGGCATGGAAAGCATGAAAGGCGGAATCTCGGCGTCGAAGTCCACGCCGTCGTCGCCGCGCATCTGGTAGCTGCCCTGCATGGTGCCGACGGGTGTCTCGATCATGGTGCCGCTGGTGTACTGGAATCCTTCGCCGGGTTTGAGGTGCGGCTGCTCGCCCACCACGCCTTCGCCGCGCACTTCCTGCACCTTGCCGTTGGAGTCGTTGATGACCCAGTGGCGGGTCAGCAGTTTCGCCGGAATGCGTCCCTCGTTGCGTATGGTGACGGTGTAGGCGAACACGTACCGGGACTGATCAGGATCGGACTGCTCCGGTATGTAGGCGGTTTCCACATCCACCCTGATGTTGTGATTGTCACTCCGGCTGTGTGTGTTCTCGGTCATGGGGGTCGGGAATCGTATGGGTGTGGAAGACCTATCTTGCCCCAACCGGGCGCCGGAGGAAAATGGCCACAAAATACATTCAAGATTCCAACCGGGATTCAGGCGGATGGGGCCGGTGCCCCGCTCCGGAATCCCGGGCAGTGAACAGGGAAACGCCCTATCCCTTCTTCACCAGCCGGTGCGCGTACCGTGCGGCCCCGAGCAACCCGGCATTGGGATCGGTGATGACCTTGACGGGGAACCGGGTCAGCAGGTGTCCCATGGGCGCCTTGTTGACGAAGGCGGCCATGAAGTCGCCGTTCTGCAGCAGAGGCAGGATGCGCGGTGCGATGCCGCCCGCGAGATAGACCCCGCCCGTGGGGAGCACGGCGAGGGCCAGATCGCCGGTCTGCGCCCCGTAGATGCGCACGAAAAGGCGCAGGGTGTCCCGGGCAAGGGGGTCCGAGTCCTGCAGGGCGAAACGGCACAGTGCCGCCGCCGGGTCCTCCCGGACCATGGCCTCGGCCAGCGCGGGGCCGGGGGCATGGTCCTCGGTCTGCAGATAGGCGGCGATGCGCGCGAGCCCGCGGCCGGAGAGCAGGTGTTCCCGGGTGCATCGCCCTGTCTCACGGACCACGAACTGCCACAGCCGCATCTGTTGGGCATCCGTCGGTGCGAAACCGCTGTGTCCCCCCTCGCCGGGCAGCAGCTCCTGGCCGGGACAGATGGTACACACGCCCAGGCCTGTACCCGCGCCCACCAGCAGGCGCGGCCCGGCGGGATCGGCTTCCCCGTGCTGCAGGGTGGCCAGGGCGGAGTCCGCCAGGACGGGCAGGCTGTGGGCGATCCCCTCGAAGTCGTTGATCAGGGCGACCGCCGGGATCCTCAACGCCCGGCCCAGGTGTTCGGAATCCAGTTCCCAGGGCAGGTTGGTCAGGCGCGCACGCCGCCGCCCACCGGCCTCACCTTCCACGGGGCCCGCCACGGCCAGGCAGGCCCCCTGCAGGTGTTCCGGGGCGGTGTGGCACTGTGCCAGGAACTGTCGGGCCATGGATTCAAAGTCCGGATAGTCCTGACTCTCGAAACGGGTGAGGTGGTCGAATTCGAGCCGGCCATGCCGGTCACGGGCCAGCATGAGCAGGCTCTTGGTACCCCCCACGTCTGCCGCGAGCAGGTTCATGGGCAAAGCTCCCGTGGCACCACCCGGTCCAGGTCCCATGGGGCGCCGGGACGATCATATGGAGCCGCAGCCCGCGGCCCGTCCGGGGCTCCGGCACGCTGCCGGGGGCGGGCACACCTGAGGGATACTGCCGCCGGGTTCATGTGGACGCCCTCAGGCGGTCGCGGACCTCTGCCAGTGTTGCCAGCAGATGATCGAATGCATCCCTGAAACCGCGAATGCCATCGGCCTCCAGTCGGTCGGTGACACTTTCCAGATCGATCCCCAGGTCGGCGAGACTCGCGATGCGGCCGCGGGCCTCGTCCAGGCCCTCGGCCAGGGTGGATGTCGCGACACCGTGATCGAGGAATGCCCGGTAAGTGGCCGGAGGCAGCGTGCTGACCGTGTGTTCGCCGATCAGGGACTCGACGTAGTGCACGTCGCTGTAGTCGGGATTCCTGGTGCCGGTGCTGGCCCAGAGCAGGCGCTGGGGATGGACGCCGGCGGCCGCCAGCCGGCTGTAGCGCGCACCGCCGCACTGGTCCCGGAAATGGGCGTAGGCGAGCTTCGCATTGGCGATGGCCAGGGTGCCGTGCAGGTGTTCCACCGGACGGCCTTCCCTGATCCGTTCATCGAGCAGGCGGTCCAAGGCCGTGTCCACACGACTGACGAAGAAGCTGGCCACCGAGGCAACCCGATCGAGGGGGTCCCCGCGCTCCAGGCGTGTCTCCATGCCCCGCATCCAGCCATCGAGGATCTGTTTGTAGCGCGGCACCGAGAACAGCAGTGTCATGTTCACGTTCACGCCTTCCGCGATCAGCGTCTCCAGGCCGGCCACGCCCGCCCGGGTGCCGGGTACCTTGATCATGGCATTGGGTCGGTCCATGCGGGCGAACAGGGCCTGGGCCTCGCGCACCGTGGCGTCCGTGTCGTGGGCCAGTACGGGTGAAACCTCGAGACTCACGAATCCGTCGACGCCGCCGGTCTCCCGGTACAGGGGCATGAAGGCGTCGGCCGCGCGCCGAAGGTCGTCCATGGCGACCCGGTTGAAAAGTGTCTCCGGGTCCGTGTCCGGCTCTTCGAGCAGACAAGCGCGGATGGTCTTCTCGTAGAGGTCCGTCCCGGTCACTGCCTGATCGAAGATCGCGGGGTTGGATGTCAGGCCGGCCAGCCCGTCATCACGGATCATGCGATCCAGTTCGCCGGAATCCAGCAGATCCCTGCGGACGCAGTCGTACCAGACGCTCTGACCCAGGTCGCGCAAGGCATGGAGACGGTTGCCGGAGGGTCGGGTCGGGGGCATACGTGATCTCGCGGGGTGATGAGGTGAGTGTGCTGATGTCTGCGCCCCTGAACAGGGTCCCCGAGCGGCGCCTCGCCCGGGAATGCATGACAGGCCCTCAGTATAGCGCCCGTCCTCCGGGGACGTGAGCGCCGCCCCGTCGTCTCAGGCACGGATGGCGGGAGTCGGCACACGTGCAAGCGCAGGCCCGTGGACCGGAGCGGCAGGCCTTGCATGACGCACAGGCGTACTTCGGCATCCCGTCAATCCGGTCAACGCCTGTCCATTCATGCGCCTGCGCAGGACATTCGCTGTCTTGAAGCAGAATGGCCCGGGATTCCTACGCCGGTTCTCCATGGGTGGAACGGAACTCGGCAATCCTGTTGGCCAGGGCCACGAACCGGGCCACGTCCAGGGTCTCGGCGCGCGCGCCGGGGTCGATGCCGGCGGCTTCCAGGACTTGCGCATCCGCAAAACCGCGCACCGCGTTGCGCAGCGTCTTGCGGCGCTGGGTGAAGGCCTGGTTGACCAGCGCCGAGAACAGCCCCGGGTCGCGGGCCTCGTGGGGAAGCGTCTCCCAGGGCGTGAGCCGCACATACGCCGAGTCCACCTTCGGCGGCGGATGAAACGCGCCGGGGCCCACACGAAACAGGGCCCCGGCACGCCAGTGATACTGGACCATGACGCTCAGCCGACCGTAGTCCTTGCTGCCGGGGGATGCCACCAGCCGGTCCACCACTTCCTTCTGCAGCAGGAAATGCATGTCCTGTACAGCATGCGCAGCCTTCAGCAGGTGAAAGATCAGCGGGGTGGAGATGTTGTAGGGCAGGTTTCCCACCACCCGCAGCTTTCCCTGCGCCGGCACCAGGGAGGTGAAGTCGAAGCGCAGGGCATCGGCGCTGTGGACGATGAGCTCTCCGCTGTCCCGACACAGGGCTTCCAGGCGGGGAATGACGTCGCGGTCCAGTTCCACCACGTGCAGCCTGCCCATGCGCCTGAGCAGCGGCAGGGTCAGCGCGCCGAGGCCCGGCCCGATCTCCACCAGGGTCTCCCCCTTCCGGGGCGTGATGGCCGCCACCATCCGGTCGATGACGGCCGTGTCGTGCAGGAAATGCTGCCCGAATCGCTTGCGGGGATGATGGGTGCTCACGAAACCGGCCGCGTCCGCAGGCGTCAGCAGCGGTAGACGTCGAAGACCTGTCGGCCGCCCTCGAGCGGGGCGCGCGGCACGATGGCATTGGCGTTCCAGTCGACGGCCGCCGAGTTGCGTGCGGTGGCTTCCGCCTCTTCGGCCAGTTTCTCGGGCGGGCGGCGCACGAAGCCGATCCGCTCGCGAATGGTCACAATGGTCGCGCCCAGATGTTCGCAGCGCTGCACCTCGACGGCGGTGGCGACGCGGACCTGCTCGCCCTCGCCGGTGACGGGCACGAAGGTGCAGGCACCGAGCACAAGGGCGCCCGTGATGATGGCACTCAGGCGCAAATGCATGGATTTCATCATTGTTCTCCTGGGTTTGACGGCTGATCCCGGGTTGACCGGTCAGCGCCCTGCTGAAGGACCAGGCGGACGGCAAGCGCCTCGGCCTCCGCGAAGCTGCCGGTCTCGGCACGCCCGGTGCCGGCCAGTTCCAGGGCGGTGCCGTGATCCACGGAGGTGCGGATCAGCGGCAGCCCCAGGGTGATGTTCACCGCGCGCCCGAACCCCGCGTGCTTGAGTACGGGCAGGCCCTGATCATGGTACATGGCCAGCACCGCGTCCGCGCATTCCAGGTGCCGGGGTGTGAACAGCGTATCGGCGGGCAGCGGCCCCACCAGGTGCAGCCCCCGGCTTCGCAGACGCTCCAGGGCTGGCGCGATCACCTCGATCTCCTCGCGTCCCAGGTGTCCGCCTTCGCCCGCGTGGGGGTTGAGTCCGCACACCAGGATGCGCGGCTCCGCGATGCCGAAACGCCCGCGCAGGTCCCTGTCCAGCACCTCCAGGACGTGCTCGAGGCCGGCCCCGGTGATGGCGTCGCTCACGGAGCGCAGCGGCAGGTGGGTGGTGGCCAGCGCCACCCGCAGGCCGCCTGCGGCCAGCAGCATCACGGGCGTGGCGGCGCCGCAGCGCGCGGCAAGGAACTCCGTGTGGCCAGTGAAGGGGATGCCCGCGTCGTTGATCACGCCCTTGTGCACAGGGCCCGTGACCAGGGCGTGGAAGCGCCCGTCCAGACAGCCGTCCACCGCCTGCTCAAGGGTGGCAAGGACATGGGGTGCATTGGCGGGGTTCAGATGTCCGGGTTGCACCGGTGTGTGCAGGGGGCAGGGCGATACCGTCAGCACGCCCGGCCGGTCAGGGCGGGGAGGCGCCGTTGGATCGAATTCGCGCAGCGACAGGGGAAGGCCGAGCATGCCGGCCCGTTCGCTGAGCAGGCCGGGATCCGAGATGATCACCCGATGCGCGTCGCACGGCGCCTGTGCGGCCATGACCACCAGGTCCGGACCGATGCCGGCGGGTTCACCGGGCGTGACGGCGATGCGGGGGGCAGGATTCAAGATTCAAGATTCAAGATTCAAGATTCAGGATTCAAAGTTCAAAGTTCAATGTTCAAAAGGACTGCTTGCCTGTCCCCTGATTCTGGCAGGCGCCTCTGACCCCAGGGGATACAGGGGAAAGGATTTTTCTCTGTGACCTCTGTGGCTAAAAGCGGGTCTTGCTCACGGCAGCCTCCGTACTCCGTCCGTCACAGGCCGCCGATGCGGGTGTCCAGGCGCAGCTCGACGTAGGACTCGTCCCGCAGGCGGCGGAGCCAGAGTTCGGTCTCGTCCTCGCGCTTGCGGTCGCGAATGATCTCCCGGGCCTGTGCGCGCATGAGCTGGCGGGAGCTGTCATGTTCGCGGCGGTCCAGCACCTCGGCGATATGCCAGCCGAACTGGGTGCGGAAGGGTTCGCTGATCTCGCCCCGCGGCAGGTTGTTGATCACTTCCTCGAACTGGGGTACCAGGTCCCCGGGGTCCGACCAGCCCAGATCGCCGCCGCGCATGGCACTGCCCCGGTCGTCGGAGTGAGCCCGGGCAAGGTCCTCGAAGGCATCGCCCATGGCGATGCGCTGGCGAAGCGATTCCAGGCGCTCCCGGGCGCGCTCGTCACTCAGCACCGCGGTGGGGGAGATGAGGATGTGCCGCGCATGCGTCTGTGTGATCCGGGCCCGTTCACCGCCCCGGCGGCCCTCGAGCTTGACGATGTGAAAGCCGGACGGGGAACGGATGATCTCGCTCACGTCCCCTTCCCGCATGAGCACCACGTTGCGGGCGAACACGGTGGGCACCTGGGCCGCGGAACGCCAGCCCAGATCGCCGCCTTCCAGCGCCTGCTGGCCGCCGGATTCGCTCACCGCCAGTTCGGAGAAGCTGCGGTCCTCCTCGAGTGCCAGTCTGCGCACCGACTCCGCCCGCTCCCGGGCCTCCTGGATGTCGGCGGGCGTGGCGCCCTCGGCCAGGGGAATAAGGATGTGGCTGATGCGGTACTCCACATCCTGGTCGATGGCACCGCTCTCGCTGGCGATCAGGTCGTCGATCTCCTGTTCGCTCACCTGGATGCGATTGTCCACCTGACGGCGGCGCAGCTGGCTGATCGCCATTTCATCGCGGATCTGTTCCCGGAATCGCTGGAAGTCGATGCCTTCCGCAACCAGCAGTTCACGAAACCGGGGCAGGCTCATGCGGTTCTCACGCGCGATGTTCTCCATCGCCTCGTTCAGCGCGATGTCGTCGATGCGAATGCCCATGCCTGCGGCGCGCTGCAACTGCAGCCGCTCGATGACCAGGCGCTCCATCACCTGTGGAATGAGCACACTGTCCGGCGGCGGCTGATTGCCCCGGCTCCGGATCTGCTGCCTGATCTGGTCCAGCCGGTAGTTGAGTTCGCTCTCCATGATCACGTCGTCCTCCACCACGGCGACGATGCGATCCAGGGTGAGGTCATCGGTGGTCTGGGCGCTGCCCGTCGCCGGCCACAGGAACGCGGCCATCAGCAGGACCATCAGGATTGCACGGACATCAATCATAGCTCTCGAAACCTCGGATACTTTCGCCCAGCAGGTCCTCGAGACCGGTGCCCAGCCCCGCAAGGCCCTTGAGGATCAACTGGAAATGGATGGCGTTATTGTACTCGCGATCCCCGCTCGCCGTCAGATAACGTCGCCCCACCACCCGTGCGCGCCAGCAACAGCTC
>SKOF01000127.1 GCA_007120155.1 Thioalkalivibrio sp.
CGAAGTCTTGGCTCGAAATCTGGCCGAAAAGATGGCCCGCCAATATGGGCGGGCCTGTCGAGTTTCCGTCTTTGAAGATGGAGAAGTTGGGTCGGAGGTTAGTCTGCCGAACCCATCGTCATCAGAACCTGCAGGTCTGGCGTAATGGTGAGTGAGCCGTGCTCGAAGAAGTACAAGAGGCTGGCTGGGCCGAACTCGAACTCTTCCATGGCGCCGAGCTCTGGATGCTGCTGGGCGTATTCGCGTGCAACGTCGTCGGCCTGGCTCAGGTTGATCGTCTGGCGGTTGGCGGTTTGGCGTGTCATGGCTGCTTCTCCTGTTTGGTTTTTTAGCTCTCTTAACTTAATCATAGGCCACCCAGGCCGAGAAGTCCACGAATTCCACCCATTTTTTTCGACCGGAGGCACCCCACTTGAAAACCCTTGCGAATGAACCAGTTATCGGCCTCACAGACGAGGGCCGAGCCCAGATGAGGGCCCAGGTTGCCGGCCATGTGGCCGCCATGCTCGAGGCGCTGCTTATCGACTGGCAACTCGACCCGAATACCCAGGGGACGCCGGAGCGGATCGCGCGGCTGATGGTCGATGAGGCCATGAAAGGCAGGTACGATGAGCGCCCGCGCATTACGGTGTTCCCGAATACACGCAAGCTCGATGAGCTGTACACGGTCGGGCCGATTGCCGTGCGATCGCTCTGCTCTCATCACCTCGTTCCCATCGTGGGCTCGGCCTGGATAGGGGTCATTCCTGGCGACAGTTTGATGGGGCTATCCAAGTTCGCCAGGCTGACGGACTGGATTATGTCCCGCCCACAGATCCAGGAAGAGGCGGCGGTCATGCTCGCCGACGAGATCGAGGGGCTGATTCATCCGCGCGGTTTGGGGGTGATGATAAAGGCGCAGCACCTCTGCATGACATGGAGGGGTGCCAAAGAGCCCAAGGCGGAAATGACTACTTCGATTCTTCGCGGCATCTTGCGTGAATCGCCGGCGGCCCGCTCCGAATTTCTCGACGCCATCAAAGGCTCGGGGTTTCAATCGTGATGAGACTGACCTGGCAAGGTCTAGATGCTGCCGTCCATTATATTGCCGGGCAATGTCAGGGGCTCGCGCTTTCCGGGGTGTATGGCGTGCCGCGCGGCGGCCTTCCTTTAGCCGTGGCACTAAGTCACCGCTTGGGCATTCCGCTCGCTATATCACCCGGAGCCGGCGTTCTGGTGGTCGATGACATCTATGATTCCGGCAAAACGATCCGCGACCTTCGAGAGAGACACCCAGGAGCGGGGCCTTTCTGGGTGTGGGCTACGCGAGAGTTTGAATCAGAAGGATATTACTCAGTCCTGAACGACATCGGGCCGGAGTGGGTTTTGTTCCCGTGGGAGGTTTACGAAAACGCCGATTCTGATCGGCTCGATTACGAGGGCAAACGACAATGATTCTTGCAACGCGTTATCACGACATCTCATGTGGCCACCGAGTTGTTGGCCATGAGAATAAGTGCAGATTTATCCATGGCCACAACTACCGCGTGACGTTCGAGTGCTACGGCGAACTGGATTCTATTGGCCGGGTGCTGGACTTTGGCGTCATCAAGGCGCTGCTGTGCGAGTGGTTGGAGCAGGAGTGGGATCATAGAATGCTGATGTGGGAGCATGACCCGCTGCTGGAGCAGATGCGCGGGCTTTCCCCGGAGTCGGTCGTGGCCGTGCCGTTCAACCCGACGGCCGAAAACATGGCGGAATATCTCGTCAAGACGGTCGGGCCGCAGCAGCTTGCTGGAACCGGGGTGGCGCTGGCCAGATGCGTAGTCGAAGAAACCCGGAAATGCGCGGCCGTCTATGAAATATAGAATTTCAGAGGTCTTCCGCTCAGTGCAAGGCGAGGCCAGTCATACGGGCACGCCGTCCGCGTTCATCCGGTTGCATGGCTGCTCGGTGGGGTGTCCCTGGTGCGATACGCCGTACACCTGGCGCGATCAGGTCGAGACGGCCGACTTCCAGGCGCTCGTCGAGGCGTCGAAAGAGGCGGCCGTGGTGGCTTCCGCGAGCGTCGAGATGCTTTGCGACTGGGTGGCGGCGCAGAACGTGCAGCACGTCGTGATTACTGGCGGCGAGCCGCTGGAGCAGGATTTGCTGCCACTGGTCGAGGCCTTGCCGTTCGTGGTCCAGGTCGAAACGTCCGGAACGGTCGCAGCCAGGCCAGAGTTGGCGCGAGCCGTGGATTGGTGGACGGTCTCGCCGAAGGTTGGGATGCCTGGCGGGCTTGCGGTGCAACCGGAAATGCTGCGGCTTGCCAGCGAGATCAAAATGCCCGTCAGCCGGGACAGCGATATCGAAACGCTGAAAGCGCTTTTGCTGGATGCCCGACCCGGCACGCCGGTCTGGCTACAACCGTTGAGCCTCTCGAAACGGGCAACCCGCCTGTGCGTCGACGCCGCCGGTTTGAATGGGTGGCGGGTTTCCCTGCAGACGCACAAAATGGCGGGGATGAGGTAGCGCGGTGCCCGAAAGCACTGACCCCATCCCTGGCCAGCATGGCGGTCGACGCTCAGGTGCAGGCCGGCCCGTAGGCTTTAGCCAGAAAGATCAAGACCCAAAGAAAGCGGATTATTACTCCACGCTTGCCAAAGCGAAGGCAAAGCGGGAGGTGTTCAAGGCCAATATGGCGGAAGTTGAGTTCAGGTTGAAAGTCGGTGAGCTATACGACCGATCCGAACTGCTGCGAGTGATCGCCACCAGCATTGCCATTTTCGCAGAACAGATCCGAAGCCTACCCGACAAACTAGAGCGACAAGCCGGAATCACAACCAAGCAGGCCGAGATCGCTGAGATCGAGGTTGATAATCAGCTCGACGCGCTTCGAAATAGGCTGGCGAATGGTTTAGCGGATGGCGTCAATAAAGAGTCGTTGATTCACGCTTTGCGCCAGCTATTGGCCGGGATCGAGTATGGAGAATAGTGGCCTTCCGGTCGCCAGCCTGAGCGCCGATTTCACCGACAGCCTTGGCGCGCTAAAGCGGCCGCGCAGGGTGTCGGTGACGCAGGGCGCATCCGACGCGCTGGTGATCTCGGACGGCGGCGGCTATACCGGCGCGTGGACACCGGAGCAGGTGCCGTACCTGGCCGAGCCGATGGACCTGCTGGGCGGGCGCCGCTACGAGGCCGTGTGCTTCGTCGGTCCCGCGCGAACCGGCAAGACGGCCGGCCTGATCCTCGGCTGGATGGCACATGCCCTGACCAATGAC
>SKOF01000424.1 GCA_007120155.1 Thioalkalivibrio sp.
ATCTCGTGACCGATTTCGCGACGCCGTACATCGTAGGCGCCATCGGAGAGCTTCTGGGCCTGACCTTGACCGATATTCCGGCACTTAAACGCCAGACCACGGAGATGGCCAGGGCTCTCGATCTCAGGACCTGTGAGGCTCGCCCGGCGCGAAACGTATCCTCGGCCCCGGAGCTTGCGCAATGGGTCGAGTGCGCACTCGATACCACGCTGGTTTCAGACGAGGGGCTCTGCGCCACGTTTCTGGAACATTGCGACAGCGGACAGTGGACGCGCTCCGACGTGATCACCAACATGGTGTTCCTGCTGTTCGCGGGACAGGAGACGGCCGTGGACGCACTCGGCAATGCCACCCTCGCGATCGCCCGGCATCCCGGCTGCTGGGATGCCGTCACCTCCGGGGCCGTCGCCAGCCTGGACGCGGTCGACGAACTGCTGCGGTACGACCCCTCGCTGCAATTCTCCAGCGCCCGGGTAAGCGCCGAACCCGTCGAACTGACAGGCACGGTCATCCCCGCCGGCATCCCCGTCATCGCCGTACTCGCGAGCGCCAACCGGGACCCGGAAGTCTTCGACGAACCGGACAACCTCCGGCTCGACCGTCGGCCGGGCCCGGGCATGACCTTTGGTCATGGCATCCATCGCTGTGCCGGCGCACATGTCGCCCGCGTCGAAATCGCCATCGCCCTGGAGACACTGATGCGGCGGCTTCCGGCCTGGCGGATCGACGAAGGCGCGGTCGTCGAACGCGACTCGATCACGTTCCGCGGTCACACCTCGATACCCGTCACACTTCACACGGCAGGCGCGAAAGGGTTACCGGTTTCCCGCTGACGTGCGGCCGGGCAACGGTGCGACGGTAACGTGGTCGCCGGAGCGCCGCCGACTCGCGCACGCCGCCCCTCGCTCCTCGTTGCCGGGCACTGCGCAGTGCCGTTGAACCCGGTCCCGCGCCACCTGGCGTATCTCTATATTTCAGATACTTGCCGTGTCCCGCCTCGTGTGCCGCATACGCTCTATACTCTGTAGTGCGCCCCGGGGGCGCACCGGCCGGAGCATCTCTCACCGCCCCGGCCCCGACTTCCGTAACAACAACCAAGAGGGAGATACAGCAGCACAAAACGAGAGGAGACCTGCCATGACTTCCAATGTCTGCCGCCAGTGCGGCGCCGATGTTTCCGTAATGCGCATGGATCACGTCGAGGGCGAGGAGGGGGGCATCCGCGTCGCCATCGACGGCCTGCCCGTCCTCAACTGCGCCAGCGGCCACAAACGCTTCACCACCCCCGACTTCCCGCTTGAGTTCGTACAGCGCCTGGCCGAATCGGGCGCGCTGGACGACGTCACGCCCGCAGTCCAGAAGGGGCTGTTCCGAAAACGCCTGCTTTGTCCGTCCTGCGGCCAGGAAGTGGCGGCAGAGACCAACGGCGATCTGGACGGAAAGGCGCAGGTGGAGGTCCCCGACGGGGATCCGGTGCACGTGAAGGTCAAGGTGCCGTTGTTCCGCTGCTCGGGATGCAACCAGGAAGTCACGGAGCCCAAGTCCGGCCTGGAGCGCGACCTGATGCAGGCGGTGGCCAACGCCTTCCGCAGCGCGGAAATCCCCCCGGGGTGAGAACAGCAATTGTCGGGCTCTTTCCCCGGACCGGACCATGACCGCACCGGGGTCGACCCGCCCGGATGGCGCCGCGATGTCGGGAGCCGGGCCCGGTGCCGGGCGCACGGCACGGATGCATGACGGGAACCCCGGAGCATCCCGAGATCAGAGCGAGAACCCGAGCCCGGGTGAATGGAACACGGGTGGTTCTCGTCTTGACCCCGGTCCTTTCCCGAAGTGGTTTCAGGACTTGCAGAATGTCCCCAATGCGTCCATGAAGGCCTTGACACTCGGGAATCCGTGGTACGCCGCGGCGTTCTCGATGTCGCCATGGATCGCCGCCTGTTCGGACGCGGTCATGCCGGTGCAGTTTGGCGCACCCGGCGTCCCGCCCTGCAGGCCCACGGAGAGCACCACGTCAGTGGCTCCGTAGTGTACGGAGAATGCCAGACCGCCTTCGGACAGCGATTCGATATCGGCAATCTCCACCAGATCGAATTCGCCGGTGCGCCCGGCAAAGGTCATCAGGGTGAAGGTGTCGGTGAACGATGGCTGGAACCCGCCGGCAAATCCCAGCATGAGGCTTCCGGCAAGCTGGGCATGCTGGCCCACGTTGATCTGGTCGTGGCCCAGCCCCGGCACCAGGCCGGCGATATCCAGATGCACCGCCGCCGACGGCTCGAGGGTGACATTTCCGTTGAAGCGGCCGAGGCCGTTGACCAGCGTCCGTCCGCCCAGCGTGCTGGATCCGTGAATCGTGGCCTCGCCGGCACTGCCGTCGAGCAGCAGGCGGTGGGCCGCGATTCCCGAGGAACCCTGGGTCCAGCCCTTCGGAAATGCGATCGAGCGTCCTGATCCAACGGTGACCCCGGCCTGGACCGGATTCGCGATGATGCCGTCGAAGACGAGATCGCCATCTATCGCGCGGATGGCGGCCAGGCTGCTCCCGACAAAACCGGGGCCGTCCAGATCCAGCACGGGCACTTCGATGACCTCATCGGCCGGCGGCGTCACGAACGTCAGGGTGCCGCCGTTCGCATTGATCAGGCGGGTATTCTGGAGGCGCCAACCGACTTGCACTGTGCCGAAGCCTGCGATGGTGCCCGCATTGTGCAACGTGCCGATGCTGGCCTGCACACTGGCGGCGCCAAGCTCGAGCCGGGCGTCGGATTCGACCACCATGTCAAAGGCGTTGAGCACGCCGCCGGCGGCGATCCGAACCGTGGTGAAAGGCCCGGGAAGGATCTCGGTCGGGTCTTCAGGCGGAGGCGGGGGCGGAGGACGCAAGGGGCCGGCGGTGGTCGCGGGCCCCGCCGCGGTGATCGTATCCCATACCTGCAGGGTGGCGTTGGACACCCGCAGCAGGTTTTCATCGGAGACGAATACGCTGCCGGAGACGGCATCGGCCGTTACATCGATCTCGGTGACCGTGAACATGGGCAACCGGTTGACGATGTAGGCGTCCGTGTCCGCGTCCGGGATGCGATTGCCGAGCCAGTTGGACGCGGTGTGCCAGTTGCCCGAGCCCATGGTGTACTTTCTCGGCAGGTGGATCTGCTGCCAGCTTCCGGACAGGCCGACGGCCAGGATGTCCGTGACCGAGGGCTTCGACCGCGCCAGCGGGAACTGGCCCTGCCACA
>SKOF01000062.1 GCA_007120155.1 Thioalkalivibrio sp.
CGCTGCTGAGCGCCATCAGCCTGACCCGCAACGAGGCCCGCAACGCATTCAACAACGACATGCTGTACATGGAGAAATTCCTGGAGCACCCGCGGCACATCGAGTTCCAGGTGCTGGCCGACGAGCACGGCAACGCGGTGCACCTGGGGGAACGCGACTGCTCCATGCAGCGCCGCCACCAGAAGGTGCTGGAGGAGGCGCCGGCCCCCGGCATCACCGACGAGGAACGCATGCGCATGGGCGAACGCTGCGCCCAGGCCTGCCGCGACATCGGCTACCGGGGCGCGGGCACGTTCGAGTTCCTCTACGAGAACGGCGAGTTCTACTTCATCGAGATGAACACCCGCGTGCAGGTGGAGCACCCGGTCACCGAGATGGTGACGGGCATCGATATCGTGCGCGAACAGATCCGCATCGCCGCCGGCCGGCACCTGAGCTTTTCCCAGGACGAGGTGGTGATCCGGGGTCATGCCATCGAATGCCGCATCAATGCCGAGGACGCGCGCACTTTCGTGCCGTCCCCCGGCACCATCACCCAGTACCACAGCCCCGGCGGCCCCGGCATCCGGGTGGACACCCACATCTACAACGGCTACCGGGTGCCCCCCTACTACGATTCCATGATCGGCAAGCTGATCGGCTACGGCTCCACGCGCGACATCGCCATCGCCCGCACGCGCGGCGCACTCTCCGAGATCGTGGTGGAAGGCATCCGGACCAACATCCCCCTGCAGCGTGACCTGCTCAACGACGCGGCCTTCCGAGCCGGTGGAACCGACATCCACTACCTGGAGAAGAAGCTGAAAGCCGAGTCCTGAGTCTTTCCCGGTATCGCTGACCACGCGGAGCGCACAAAGACGCAGAGAATGCAGAGAATGCAGAGATTCTGGAAGTAAACACTTCCATTCCTTTGCGTCCTCCGCGTGGATCCCCAGGCATCGACGAACCCACACATCCCCCACACCACCGGAACACCCCGCGCATGTTCAAACTGAAGCTGACGGTGACCGGTGATCGCGTGGAATCCGTCGAGGACCTGCTCATGGAACTGGGCGCCCTCTCCACCTCCCTGGAAGACGCCGGCGACCACCCCTTGCTGGAACCCAAACCCGGCGAGACCCCCGTCTGGCCCGAGGCCGTGGTGAGCGGGCTGTTCGGGGACGACGTGGAAGCCGCATGCGTGCTGCTGTCCGTGTGCACGCGCCTGGCCGTGTCCCCCGAAGCCATCACGCGGGAATACGTTGAAGACCGGGACTGGGTGCGGGCCTGGATGGACGATTTCAGGCCCATGCGTTTCGGCACACGCCTGTGGATCTGCCCTACCGGCTTCGAGCCCCCCGACCCCGACGCCGTCAACCTGCTGCTCGATCCCGGTCTCGCCTTCGGGACCGGCACCCATCCGACAACCGCCCTGTGCCTCGAATGGCTCGACGCCCATCCGCCGGTGGACGCCACCGTCATCGACTACGGCTGCGGCTCCGGCGTGCTGGCCATCGCCGCCCTCAGGCTGGGCGCCCGCCACGCCGTGGGCGTGGACCTGGATCCCCAGGCGCTGACCGCCACCCGGGACAACGCGCGTCGCAACCGCATTCCCGATGCGCAACTGCCCGTGTATCTCCCCGGGAGCCTCGATGCGGCGCCGGCGGACCTGGTCATGGCGAACATCCTGAGTGGGCCGCTGGTGGACCTGGCACCGACGCTGACCGGGCTGGTGCGGCCTGGCGGGCGACTGATCCTGTCAGGTCTCCTGGCACAGCAGGCCGGGGACGTGGCCGCCGCTTACGTCCGAGGATTCAGAATGAAGGCGCCGGTGCTCAAGGAGGGATGGGCGCTGCTGGAAGGCGAAAGGATCAAGGATGAAGGATGAATCCGTCGGGGCGCGGCGGGCGAGACACATCGCGTCCGCAGCCCGGGGGTCGGGCGGCGACTTCGCCGCCGCTCATGGCCCGTCACGGAGATGCATTCAGGCGTGATCCATGATGCCCCGGAGAGCCGTCATGCACGGAAACAAATGGCTTAGCTATGGTGAACTCGCGTGGACCGAAACGATCCTCGCGTCTCCTGAGGCGCAGGCGAAAGAAACCGGACACTATGTGGATCTCCTGAGAGAACATGGTGGGACCGGGATCCGCACGCTGCTGCATCTGGGCTGCGGCGCAGGCGGCAATGATTTTACCTTCAAGAAGCACTTCAGGGTGACGGGGGTGGATATCAGCGAAGGAATGCTCGAGATCGCGAGACGGACCAATCCGGAGGTCACCTACGTGCATGGCGACATGCGCAGCATTGATCTAACCGAACGCTTTGATGCCGTGGCCATCCCCGATGCCATCGACTACATGGTGACACTGCAGGAGCTGCATCGTGCGATTGCCGTGGCCTGCAGGCATCTGAAGCCCGGCGGCGTACTGCTGATCGTTGCAAAGACGCGCGAAGAGTTCCGGGAGAACAACCTCTGTTACACGGGCACCAAAGGCGACATACAGATCACCCTCTTCGAGAACAACCATATCCCTCCGGACAACCCTTCAACCTATGAGGCGACGCTGGTCTACCTGATCAGGAACCAGGGGAGACTGAGTATCCATACCAATCGCCATACATTGGGGCTTTTCGGGCAACAGGAGTGGCTTGCCGCGCTGACGGATGCCGGCCTGGAGGTCCGGCAGGCCGGACTGGACGGCCTCTACGATCCGTTCATCCTGGGCGAGGGGGCATACCCCATGCGGGCATTCCTCGGAATCAAGCCGGCATGAGCCGGAATCCATGGCGGGCGCGCACGTCGATGCCGGGTGTCCGGCCGTTTCCCGGCCGGGAGGGGGCGGCGGGTTGATTCATGCCGTCACCGGCCGGAAATCAACCAGCCGCCCCTATTGTTCGCGTCCGGTCAATCCTTGAAGGCGACGAAGGTCGCGCCGCGCACACCAAACCGGCGCGCCGTGTCCTCCTTGCTCGTGCCGGCAAATGAATCAAAATAACCGACGACCTCCGCGCGAGCGAAACCTGCCTCAGACAGTGCCGCGAGATAGCCTGCAGACTGCAGAGCTCCCGCGATTCAGCCGACCCAGAGTTCGATATCGTTGCGCGCGGCGGCCGACAGCTCGGCCTCGATCACGATATCGGCGAACTGCACGCACCCGCCGCGACGCAGGACGCGATAGAGTTCGGCAAAGACCTGCGGCTTTTCTGGGCTGAGATTGATGACGCCGTTCGAGGTGGCTA
>SKOF01000326.1 GCA_007120155.1 Thioalkalivibrio sp.
ATGAGCTTATCGAGAAGTTTAATGCTGCTGGCTGGACGGCTACCAGGTATCCGAGGAAAAAGCAAGTTAGCGTTAACGGGATAGCTATGCCCGAACAAGAGGCTGTTAAGAAAATGGAGGAATCTCTGGCCGAAAAGAAAGACATTGGCTATCACGCTGGCGACATGGGGAAAGCAGAAGCCTTCCCACAACAGCACGGAAGCCGAAGGGGAACTGGGCACTTTGGAACGGGAACTTACTTTGTCGGGGACAGAAAGAAGCTGGAGGTTGGAACCTACAAAGACAGGCCCTTACACGAAGTTGACTTTTCCAGCTTTAACCTCTTTACCCCTAAGACCGAAAAAGATGCTTATGATTTACACGAATTTTTGAAGTATGTTAATGATGGAAGGTATTCTTTAGCGAAAGAAAGTGTTATTAGTGACAAAGATGTAGAACATTCACGGGTGGGAGAACCTGACGAAGCAATCCCTATTTACAAAAAGCACGGGGTATGGGAAGAAGAAGAGTTCCGGGATGCCGTGGGAATGTCCTCAGATGAATATATGAAGGCCCGAGAGGATGACCCAAAAGCTACAAGGATTATAAAGCAGGCACAGAAGGACTTGCAGAAAAAAGCTGAAAAAATACGAGAGGCCAAAGAAGATGTTCCGGGAGCCCTTTCGAGAGCCAGCCGGGTATTAGGTAAGGATGAATCGGAGATTGAGAAGATGCTTGATTCTATCCTCTCTGATATTGACAAAGATATAACGGGCTTATCGTGGTATGAAATAACTGACAAAATGAAGGGCGAAGATTCCGTTTCTACCCGGTTTATGAAGGCACTGGGCTATGAAGGAGTAGACGTAAGGCACTTACCAGGGCTAGATAACACCGAATATGGTAGTGTCGTTTACGATTTGAAAAAAGATACCCCTGAACCAAAGCCTGCAGAGCCGGAGAAAAGGGCAAAAGATATGTCCCCCCAAGAAAAAATGGATGAGTATATCCGCAGAAACATAGATGGCGATAATTACAGAATAGTGGAAAGAAAAACGCTCCCAGATGGCACGGAGGCTATTTCCTACCAAAGTGGCTTTCATACAGGGGGAGTTCTCTCAAATTGGGTAACTAAATACTTGCCTGACGGGGAAAGGAAAGACAGGCAGCTCCCTAAAGGGGTTACAAAATATGGGGTTGACGAAAAGCCCTTGAAGGAACCAGAAGCAGCCGACATTCTTCCTGCCGTATCAAAGGATGACATACCTTACGAATTAGCCAAGGATGCTTACAGGTGGAGCAGCTTCAGCCCAGAGAAGAGGGCAGAGAGCGACCAACAGAGTTATGTTGACCATATGACGGAAGTATTCAAGAAATTCGATAAGTTGGCTACCACACCAGAGCAGAAAGAAGTCCTGAAGGGCGAACTGGAACGGTATCGGGATAACTATATCAAGAAGTTTACTGCATACCTTGATGCTCATTCCCGGACAGCCAGCCCCATGATAACTGGCCCAGCTAAATTCCCGACAGCGAAGAACGAAAAGAAGCAGGAAATCGCCATGAAAAGGCTCAATGAGTTTTTGGATTGGCAGAAAAAAGCACAGGAATCTATTGGGAAGAAGCTGGAGAAAGCAAAGACCCCTGATGTTGTAGCCTCTGAAGAATTAACAAGGTTGAAGAATGAAGTAAACAGCACCGTTGCTACCCTAAAAGAAATCGAAGCAGGGAGCCATTATAGTAGTTCATTGTTTAAATCCAGCCTTGCCGATAAGTTTAAACGAAGTGCGAACAACGGTTATATTGAGGAAGTAAAGCAGGCGTTAGAATATTTAAGGGAAATGCAAGAAAAGCATCTTAAAAAGCCCGCCTTTACTGACCGTCATAGCATTTGGAAGCACGCTGACAAAGCAGCAGAGAAGCAGGAAGCGGCTCCTGAAGGCATTGTCCCGGTTGCTGAATATGAAGGCGACATTAAGGTAGAGCGGCACTATGACGATGACCGTGTAAGGATATTCTTCGATGGCAAGCCCCCTGATAATGTTCGTAAAGACTTAAAAAAGAGTGGTTTCCGTTGGAGCCCTGCAAACAAGGCATGGCAAAGGAAGAATACCGATAACTCTGTTTATACTGCCAAGCGTATTCTGTCTGATCATTACAAGAAAATAGAAGAGGCTCCGGCAGAAACCCAGCCAGCTACGGAACAAAACAACATAGAAGCTCTTTCAGTAAAACTAAAGGACCCAACGCATACTGTTAACAATTTGATATATTACACACGAACCCAGGATGATTATAATTTCGTCATTTCTCATTATCAGAGAAAGGTTGACACCTTGCAACCCGGAACAGTCGGACACGACCTTGCAATCGAAAACCAAAAAGTATATATAGATGGCATGACGGGCTACAAGGAAAAGTTTGTTTTGCATGGGCCTTCCGTTACAGAACCGGCAGAGGTTACAACTCCTGAGCCTGAGCCCACACCCCCCAAGGCAGACACAAAGCAGGTAGAACGGCTTCGTAAGCTGGCTGACGATATGCAGAACCAGATTGACAAAAAGCGGAACCCTGCTACTGCAGACCAAAACCTTACCCCAAGGAGAGCGAACATTATTGCTTCCATGGCTGCTGAAGCAGATTGGTTGGAGAAAATACAATCAGTGCTGAGGGGTATGGCTGATGCCGGGGAAAGGGGAGAACTGCCGGAATCCCTGAAAATGGTTCGTAACAAGGCCCAGGTGGAAGCTCTTTTACGCTTTAAAGACCTGCCGAGGGCTTACGTAAGGCATGATAACATTAAGGATTTAATGGAGTGGACGAAGGGAGCCAAGGGCAGTGCTGACCCCCGGGAAATCATGGATAGGGTTTCCCTGGTTTTCCGAAGTGGGGATAAGATTGTCCATGATATGAGCGAGAGGGAACTGGAAGCCTTTGAAAAGCTCCTGAAGATTGCTGAGAAGAGAGGCCACAATACCAGGTATCTCAAAGATAACATAATGGACTATAAGCGGTTACAATCCGCAGGGATTACTACCGCAGAAGGGTTCAAGCAGGCGAAAGAGGATATGGAAGGCTTGATGGTGGAGAAACCGCCAGAGGACAAGACAGCTTTAGAGATTAAGAAACGGGAAATGGAACTGCTCTGGAGCAAGATACCGGGTTATTTCCCGACACCCACAGAGATAGTTAGCCAGATGATTGAGCAGGCTGAGATAGAGCCTGGGATGGATATTCTGGA
>SKOF01000317.1 GCA_007120155.1 Thioalkalivibrio sp.
ATTCGGCTTCCACGTAGAGCTTTTCCACGTCATAGCCTTCCAGGGCACGATAGGTGGGAGAGAAGTTCTTCATCCCGATCTGCTGCGTGTCCTGACCCTTCTTGATCTGGTACACCCCGTCGTCGATGAATGCCAGACTGACATCCTGCTCGAACGCGGCGGCGATCAGCACCACTTCGAGGGATTCGAGGGCGTAGATGGTTCCGTACGGCGCCTTGCGGTTCACGTACATGAACTTTCTGATTTCACCGGGGCCTTCTTCTTCCCAGGGTTCGGACATTTTGTTCACCTTAGAGACTTGATGTTGCCGTTGACACGGGGCGGGCCACGGTGCGCCTCCCCATGCGGGTCATCGATCAGCACGCGCGGTCAATCCCCGAAGACCATCAGCCGATCGCACTGGATTCCCGCTTCGATGAGCTGGCCGAGGCCGGAGATGCGGAAACCGGGTGCGATATTGTGGCCGTCCTTGCCCTGGCGCTTGGCTTCCCCTTCGTCGAGGATGCCTCGGCGCTGGGCCGCTGCGATGCAGATCACCAGGTCGATGTTGTGTGCTTCGGCCAGTTCGGCCCAGCGCGCGGTGATATTGCGATCGTCCTGCGGGGGCACGCCGAACCGGGTGCCGGTGTTCACGCCGTCATGGTAGAAGAACACGCGGAAGACTTCGTGGCCGCGATCGATGGCTGCCTTGCAGAACTGGTAGGCCGTGTCGGCCGCCTGGTGCTGAAAGGGCCCCTCGTTGACTAGTATGCCGTATTTCATGCTTGACCTGTCCTGTGGGTATCCGAGCCCTCGGGGCCACGCGGGCCCCGAGAGGTGAGTCTCGTTATTCCGGCTCCTGCAAGACTGATCAGAAGCGGATATGGGTCGAGGCGTTCAGGCTGTTACGCGCCCCGCGCCAGTTCTCCACGTGGAATCGCGTGAAGGGCAGGCCGGTCTTTTCGAAGAACTCGGGCCAGCCGATTCGCTCGATCCAGTCGTTGACCCGCTCCCAGTCCTTGGCATCCTGCTGATAGGTCTTCAGGATGTTCTTGACGATGGCCGTGGCCTCGGGCCAGCGCGGCGGGTTGTTGGGGATGCCGGAGGCCACCAGCTTCTGGAAGGTGGGCTTGCCACGGGCATTGGAGTGATTGCCGCCGACCCAGATGGCCAGCTTGGTGTGCTCGGCGTCGTTGATCTGCATGGGCGGGCAGGGGGGATAGCAGGCGCCGCAGCAGATGCACTTCTTCTCGTCCACTTCCAGGGAGGGCTTGCCGTTGACCAGCGCGGGGCGGATGGCCGCCACCGGGCAGCGGGCAACGACGGAAGGACGCTCACACACATTGGCAACCAGATCGTGGTTGATCTTCGGCGGCTTGGTGTGCTGCACATTGATGGCGATATCACCCTGGCCGCCGCAGTTGATCTGGCAGCAGGAGGTGGTGATGTGCACGCGGTTGGGCATGCGGCAGTTGCGGAAGTCCTCGATCAGCTCGTCCATCATCGCCTTCACCACGCCGGAGGCGTCGGTGCCGGGAATGTCGCAGTGCAGCCAGCCCTGGGTGTGGGAGATCATGGAGATGGAGTTGGCCGTGCCGCCCACGATGAAGCCGGCGTCCTCCAGGGCCTTGATCAGCGGTTCCACCTTGGCCTCGTCGTCCACCATGTACTCGATGTTCGAGCGGATGGTGAAGCGGACATAGCCGTCTGCAAACTGGTCACCGATGTCGCAAAGCTTGCGGAGGGTGAACACGTCGAGGATGCGCTGGGTGCCGGCCTTGACCGTCCACACCTCTTCGCCCGACTCGGCCACGTGACGCAGAACGCCGGGGCGGGGATGATCGTGCCATTTCCACATGCCGAAATTGCGGCGCATCACCGGGTGCATGTACTGGAAGCCGTCCGGGCATCCTGATTCGATGGGCGGACGCATTGCCTGTGCCTGTGCCATTGCTTACTCCTGCACTTATACGGATTCTGATGGTTTGCTTGTGGTGGCCGCGCTCAGTTGGCAGCCGACCGCTTCTGTTTCTCTTCCATCTTGCGGCGCAGGTACTGCTCTGCCGCTTCGTCGAACTCGTCCATACGGATGTAGGAGCTCTCACGGGGATGGTTGACCATGTTGGGGTCGGCCTCGATACCCATGCCTTTGAGGAAGTTGATCAGACCGATACGCTCGATCATCTCGCCGCAACGCTCGTGCTCCAGGCCGTTCTCGGCCCAGAACTCGATGATGTTCTCGGCCAGTTCGGTCAGCTGCTCGTAGTCCTCTTCGGTCTCGAGCTTCATGAACGGCACGATGACGGTGCCCATCAGGTCGCCGATCTTCAGGGTGCGCTTGCCGCCCACCAGGATGGTGACACCCTTGTCGTCGCCGGGGGAGAGCGCCTTCGGCATGACGTTCAGGCAGTGCATGCAGCGCACGCAGTTGCTGTTGTCGACGGTGAGGGTGTCGTCGTCGTTCAAGGTCATGCAATTGGTGGGGCAGCGGGTGGTGACGTTGTCGATGACATAATCACGCCCCTTCTTCTCGATGAAGGCCTTGACCTCGGCCTGATCGACCTTCATGTCGTCGCGCCAGGTGCCGATGATCGCGAAATCCGAACGCTCGATGGAGTTCACGCAATCATTGGGGCAGCCGGAGACCTTGAACTTGAACTTGTAGGGCAGGGACGGGCGATGCACGTCGTCGGTGAACCGGTTCAGCAGGGTGCGGTGGATGCGCTGCTCGTTGGCACAGGACTGCTCGCAGCGGGCGGCGCCCACACACGACATGCCGGTGCGCACGCAGGGTCCGGCACCGCCGAGGTCAAAGCCGTACTCGTTGATCTCGTCGAAGAACGCCTGGGTGTTCTCGGTGTTCACGCCGATGAACATGGCGTTACCGGTCTGGCCGTGGAAGGTGATCAGCCCGGAGCCGTACTTCTCCCAGGAATCGGTCAGCTGGCGCAGGATATCCGTGGAGTAGAAGTTGCCGGCCGGCGGCTGCACACGGACCGTGTGGAATTCGCGGGACTCCGGGAAGGCCTTGGCCACTTCGGAGAAGCGCGGAATGATGCCGGAGCCATAGCCGAAAACGGACACGGTGCCACCTTTCCAGTAGCCCTTGCGCGTTTCATAGGAGTGTTCGAGCTGGCCCAGCAGGTCGTTGGTGACGCCCTGGATGCGCTCGTCAGGGTGTTCGTCGCGAAGACGCTTGATTCCGGAGATGAAGCTCGGCCAGGGGCCGTTCTCCA
>SKOF01000427.1 GCA_007120155.1 Thioalkalivibrio sp.
CACCTTCCAGACCATCCATTACCGCCAGGCGGTACTGCCAGCGGGCGTCGGCCAGATTACCCCACAGGGCGATGCCGGTATCCCGCGTCTTGCCCATGGCATAGGAAGGAATACCTCGATCGAGGGTCAGGGGCTCCAGGCAGGCCTCCAGGTTCTCACGGCTGAACGTGTGCTTGAACCGCCCGGCAATCAGACGTATCGGGTCACTCCAGTCGAAGGTCACATAGGCGTCGCGGTAATAGACCGAGCGGTCATCCTGCCCGGCCCGACTCTCATTCCCGGCCTCAAGCTGGGCATAGAAGCCGATGTAGTCGTTGTACTGCCCGAGGACGGTGATGCGGTTCCGGCGCAGGAACGTGTCGTAGGTATCGCCGTCGAGGGCGTTGGAACGGAAGTCCCTGTACTGGGACCAGATCTGCAGCTCATAGTTGAGCTGCAGAAACCCTTCGTCGCCGTACATGATCACCGGTCCCGCCTGTACGCCGGCGGCGCCCCCGGCCAACGCCAGCGCGGCCAATGCTGTAGTGAGGCGCTTCGCCCGGAAGGCGGGTGCGCGTGTTTCTGCTTTCATCGGTTTATCCCCCTGCGGATTGTTGTTCTGGATCAGATGTCCCGGGTCCGGGTCACTGCCCGATGCCCTGATACCTTGCCAGCAGGTCCTCGAGTTCGGAGGCGCTGCGGTGACAGCTGGCGCATGTCTCGTCGGGCGACTTGCGCGGATCGACGATCATGCCCTGGTGGGCCATCTGCTCACGCATCAGGCGCGGGTTGCCCTTGTGACAGCCGGCGCAGGAGTGATTGACCCGGGCATGCTCGCCATGCCAGGGAGCCGTTGCCGGATCGGTGGCGGGCTCCGGTGCGCGTTGACCGTTGTGGCAGCGAAAGCAGGACGAGGCGCCCAGGCCGCAGGCGTTGGCGGGACGCACGAGCCCCTGGGCAATGGCGCTGTCGTGGATGGCGTCAAAGACCTCGGCCCCCCATTCAGGCTTGTCCACGCTCAGCACCATCCGTTCCGGATCGTACGACATGTGGGTGACCGTCACGGCGGCCCACGCCATCACGGCGACGACGGACAGGGCCGCGACCGCGCCGCCCAGCCCCACCGATGCCTTCATGCGGCCCCAGAATCCTCGCTTGCTTTCACTCATAATCTCCCCTCCTCATCGTTGGTCACTCTGGCCCGGACTGCGCGACGTCGTCAGTTGCGCTGCCAGCCCCTGCTGCGGAACTCCGCCTGGGCACGCTCGATGGTGTCATCGTCCATACCCATGGCACACATGGTGCTCGGGCCGTCGCCCCGGAACTTCAGGCGGCCGCTCCGGGTGATCGGCTGCTGGTCGCGGGGTACCGCTTGCACATCGCGATCCGCGCCCTCGGCCGCCGGGCCCTCCTGGGCGCCGCCAAGAGCGGTCAGGGGAGCGACGAACACAAACAGGGCGATGACAACGAGTGCCGGCAATTTCATCCGCAGACTTTCGGTTCTCATGTTGAGTTCATTGGTATACAGAAAACGTGCCATAAATAAATTCCTCTTCAATACAACGGGTTAATAACCAAGGATGAAGGCGGATCATTGCAGAAAGCGCGGGGCGTGGACGCCGATTTCAAATTGCAATTGGCATCGGTCCTACAGAGTCCGACCCGTGGTCCGGCCTAGGGTTCAGAAGCCGGGTGCGGCAGGGCCTCATGGCGCAGGGAAAGGCGCACGGAGCGATCCAGAGCGACCCGCTCCTCCAGGGCCCGGTAACGCAGGGTGGCCGCCTCCGCCATGGCCTGACGCAGCAACCGGACGGTCTCGGGATTCATGCGGTCCGCCTGGCGCATCATGTCCCGGTACATGCGCTCGTAGTGCTCCTTGGGCGCCACATCCATTTGCAGGACGACGCTCCATCCGTCGGGATCCTCCGGCAGGCGCGGGCGCGCGGAGAGCGAAACGGACTGCCCCGCTGGAAGGCGGTTGTCGAATTCCTCGGTGCTCAGGTCGACCGTGGCACGCCACTGGATCACGTGATGCAGAATCTCCTCCCGCTCCTCGCCATCGGGATCGCGGAGCAGCACCCGGACATCCACCCGGGGCACCATGTACGCGGGGAAATGGTGACCGGCGCCCACGTTGGCGATGGTCAGCTCGAGGTTCATGTGGCCGTCTTCCGCCGTCTCCCCGACAAGGTCCAAGGCCACCGCCCGGCGCACCATCTCCGGGTCACTGATGCCGCGCCACAGGTGACGGCGGTCGGGCATGTGACAGCCCTGACAGGTGACGCCCTGCGCGGCGTAGTCTGATTGCAGCCACTCGTTGTAGGTGTCCTGTCGCAGCTTGCCGTTGAGCCGCGGGCCGTCGTCCGGAAACTGGTGGCAGGCGGCGCAGAAGCGGCTGTCGCTGAACGCGGCTCGCGGCGTGAAGCCTCCGTGCGGCAGGCCGTCCTCCCCGCCGTCCAGCCCGAGGCGCGACTCCGGCCCGAAGCGTTCGTGGCCCCGCACGTGGCAGGCGGCACAGGTGAGTCCCTGAAGATGCAGGTTGCCGGGAATGTGGGGCGGCGGATCCGCCTCCGGCGCGTTGGGCCAGCCCATGTCCAGGGCCGCCAGGGCCTTCTGCTCCGCGAGCGGCGCATGGCAGTCCATGCACTTGTTGGATTCCGCCTGGCTGAACACGTGGAACTGCCAGCGGATGCCGGCGTTCATGGTGTCGCTGTGGCGGCTGGCCTGCCAGTCCTCGTATTGTGTGACGTGGCACTCGCCGCAGGCGCGGGCGCCGAGTGCGGCTTCCTCGGGGCTGAAGCGCGCGGGCGGCATGCCCTGGGGCTCCACGGGGAAGCCCCAGTGGGCTTCCAGAAAGGCGTCCACGTCCACAGGCGCCGTACTTGCCGCCCGCGTACCGTCCTCCCGGGCCAGGAACTGTACACCGGCGAAGGCAAGAAGGGCCGCCACGGTGAGGGCAAGGAGGCCAAAGGCTGTGCGTCGGGTCATGATATTTCCGGATGGATCGATACCGATGGCGGCCCGAGGAAGGACTGGACATGTTCCATCCTTGCCGCCGGGCCCGCCTGTCCATTGGCGGGGAGTCGAAAACCGCGCCAGCGCTTGATGTGCCCCGGCATTATAGGGGCGTGCCGCCACTGGCGCGACCGTCCGGAGCCCGCCCCTCGTCCGGACCGGACCTGCACCGGACCTCCCGATGCAACACCTGACAACCGCGCCGGGATCCAGGTCCAAAA
>SKOF01000141.1 GCA_007120155.1 Thioalkalivibrio sp.
GAGCTCGTGGAAATTCTGCATTCGGAAGTCGCCGCACTCGGAGACAATAAGAAGTGAAGTTCGCGGTGTCGACGTCCGCGGCAGGGAAACGATGATCCCGTTGTGGTTCAAGGCGGTTTATCTCGCGTTCGTCGCCGTGCTCATCCCCGCCTACACGCTGGAACATGGGCTGGTGAATTTCCTCTGGTTCTCCAACGTGGCGCTGATGGGCGGGCTGCTGGCCGCCCTGTTCGCGAGCCCCCGCCTGGCCAGCATGATGCTGGTGGCCGTCGCGCTGCTGGAGATAGGCTGGATCATGGACTTCCTCGGCAGTCTCCTGCTGGGAGGAACAACGCCGCTCGGTATCGTGGACTACATGTACGATCCCGACATCACCCTGTTCGTGCGCCTGCTTTCCCTCTATCACCTTGTGTTGCCCTTCGTGTTGTTCTGGATCGTATGGCGTCTCGGTTACGATCAGGACGCGTGGAAGCAGTGGATAGCGGCAGGTACCGGCATCCTGATCCTGACATTCCTCCTCTCCGGCCCGGATCGCAACGTGAACTGGGTATGGGGCCCCGGCCAACCGCAGGACCTGATCTCCCCCTACCTCTGGCTTGGTATCTTGATCGCAGCTTGCGCGACGGTGTGGTGGCTGACACATCGGTTGATCCGGATCTTCATGGGGCACTTCGATCGAATCGTCTGACCCGGATATTGCGCCAAGGGGGCCGGACGGGGCGGACAACCCCGGCCCCCTACGATGCCCCTTTCCAATGGTTGGACAGGTTGATCCCGCTGGAGATCAGGCCCACGTGACTGAAGGCCTGCGGGAAATTGCCGAGAAAGGCGCCCGAGGTCGGGTCGATCTGCTCGGGCAACAGGCCGAGGGGATTGGCGCGGGCACACAGGGAATCGAACAGTGCACCGGCCTCTTCCAGGCGCCCCTGCCCTGCCAGGTTGTCCACCAGCCAGAAGCTGCATAACAGGAAGGCGCCCTCGTCGCCGGGGAGGCCGTCCGGAGACTCGTGGGGAAGATAGCGATAGAGCAGGCCGTCGCCGGCACCGAGATGCCGTATGACGGCCTCCGTGGTGGCCACCATCTTCGGGTGATCGGCGGCGATAACACCCCGCAACGGCAGGGCCAGCAGGCTGGCATCGATGCCACCTCCGCCCAGGTGCTCGGTCAGGGACCGAAGGTTCGGGTCCCAGGCCTCGTCCAGGATCGCCTGGCGGATGTACGCCGCCTCGGCGCGCCAGGCCTGTGCGTCACCTTCCATCCCGTGCTGCTCGGCCATGCGCGCGCCCCGATCCAGGGCCACGGCGCACAGGGCCGCGGAATAGGTGAACGGCCGACCGGCGGTACGCACCTCCCAGATGCCGTGATCCGGCGTACGCCATTCCCGCCAGGCGTCCTCCACCAGCCGGCGCAGACGTGCCCATAACATCTCATCCATGGGCCCGCCCATCCGGGTCCACCGGTAGGCGCAGTCGAGGATCTCGCCGAACACGTCATGCTGGCGCTGTTCCACGGCCCCGTTGCCCCAGCGCACCGGCCCCGAACCGCGATAGCCCTCCAGTTCGGGCTCCTCGCGCTCCGGCACCGGCAGGTGCCCGTCCACGTCATAAAGAACCCTCGGCCGGCCCGCCCGATCCACCGCGTCCAGTACCCAGCCCAGGAACCCCGCCGCCTCGTGACCCATGCCGATGCGCCCCATCGCATAGACGGAGAAGGCGGCGTCCCGGATCCAGGCATAGCGGTAGTCCCAGTTGCGCGGCCCGCCGATGGCCTCGGGCAGGGAGGTGGTGGGCGCGGCGATCATGGCGCCGGTGGCGGTGTGGTCCAGCAGCTTCAACGTGATGGCCGAACGGCGCACCAGGTCCTCCCGCGGCCCCTGGTAACGGAAGTGGCGCATCCAGCGGCGCCACACCTCCAGCGTGGCGTCCAGTATCTCGTCGGGGCCGTGGCTGTGGAAATGGTGGGCGTGGGCACCCCAGGACAACACCAGGTGATGGACGTCGCCTTCCTTGAGTTCGTGAATGCCGTCCGGGGACTGCAGCTGCAGGCTGGATTCCAGGTACAGTTCCAGTTCCGGCTGGCGCGCCGTGATCAGCGCCAGCCCGCCCCCGTGGGGCCGGGTTTGGACACCGCCCCAGGGCTGCACCCGGATGCGCAGGCGCATCCGCCCGCCCAGCACCTCGATACGGCGCAGCAGCTCGCCCCTGCCGGCGGCGGTGTCCTCGGAAAGATCCGCGCCGCTGCGCAGGGTCAGGGCGTCGGTGACGCGCACACGCCCCTCGGGGCCGCTCATCTCCGTGACCAGCACCCCCGTGTCGGGCTTGTAGTACTGGCGCGACGAGACCAGCGGTTCCGGGGCGACGATGAACCCGCCGCCGCGGCGCGCATCCAGCAGGCTGCAGAACAGGGGCTCGGAATCGAAGCGCGGCACGCACATCCAGCTCACAGCGCCGTCGCGTCCCACCAGCGCGGCGGTGGTGCCGTCGCCGATCAGCCCGTGATCCTCGATGGGCAGATAGCCGTCCACCCGGCGCAGTTCGTCCTCCGGTTCTCTCACGGCTCCTCCCCGCCGCAGGGTATTGCATTGGAGACCAGATCAAGGATCGCCACGGACTCTGCGGGAAGGTGGATCGTCTCGCGCGTGACCGCGACACCGGGATCGGAGGCGAGCAGGATCCGGGGATGGCGACCCGCCGGACAGTCGAGACGCCTTTGCGCCGTGCCCAGGTTGCACGCCACCGCCAGATCCCCGCGCCGCATCATCAGCCAGCGCTCGGACTCGTCATAGTGAACGACGATCCCCTCAAGGCGATCGTCCCCGAAGGCCGGGTGGGCGCGGCGCAGGGCGATCAGGTCCCGGTACCAGCGCAGCAGGCCTGCGTGCGGCTCACGCGCCGGCTGGTCCCAGTCGAGCCGGGAGCGCTCGAAGGTCTCGGGCGCCTGTGGATCCGGAATGCGTGCGGGATCCCAGCCGAAGGCGGCGAACTCCCTGCGCCGGCCCTCGCGCACCGCCTCGGCCAGGTCGGGATCCTCGTGATCGGTGAAGTACAGAAACGGCGTGTCCGCGCCCCACTCCTCGCCCTGGAACAGCAGCGGGACGAAGGGCGCGGTCAGCACCAGGGCCGCCCCCACCCTGAGCAGGCCCGCCGAGAGCAACTGCGCGCTGCGCTCGCCCATGGCGCGGTTGCCCACCTGGTCGTGGTTCTGCAGACACCC
>SKOF01000286.1 GCA_007120155.1 Thioalkalivibrio sp.
CACCGGGATGGTGCGCCCGGTGAGGGGAAGCTCGACGTCTTTGCCTCACCGGGATGGTGCGCCCGGTGAGGGGAAGCTCGACGTCTTTGCCGATCAGGTGGCCGTAGCGCTCGTCCTCCGGGTGCACGGCTACGGCTGTGTCGCCCAGCATGGTTTCGGGACGCGTGGTGGCCACCACCAGGTGTCCGGAGCCGTCGGCCAGCGGGTAGCGCATATGCCAGAGCGATCCCTGCTCCTCTTCGGCAACCACTTCCAGGTCCGAGACGGCCGTGTGCAGCACCGGGTCCCAGTTCACCAGGCGTTTGCCGCGGTAGATCAGCCCTTCGTCGTAAAGGCGCACGAACACCTCGCGCACGGCCCTGGACAGCCCGTCGTCCATGGTGAAGCGTTCCCGTTCCCAGTCGATGCTGTTGCCCAGGCGCCGCATCTGCCGGGTGATGGTGTCGCCGGACTCGCCCTTCCATTGCCAGACCCGTTCGAGAAAGGCCTCGCGGCCGAGATCGTGGCGGCTGATGCCCTCGGCGGCCAGCTGGCGTTCTACCACCATCTGGGTCGCGATACCCGCGTGGTCCGTACCCCCCTGCCAGAGCGTGTCGTCGTCGCCCATGCGGTGGTAGCGGATGAGGGTGTCCATGAGGGTGTGCTGGAAGGCGTGGCCCATGTGCAGGGTGCCGGTCACGTTGGGCGGGGGCAGCATGATGCAGTAGGGGGCGCCCCGGCCGCCGGGCCGGAAGTGTCCGGCCTTCTCCCACTCCTGGTAGAGGGGTTGCTCGATGGCGCGGGGGTCGTAGGTCTTGTCCATGGGAATCCGGGTGTGTGGCTTTGGGTGCCGGCAGTTGGCCGAAAGCCGGCCATTATAACGGAAGCCCGCCGGGTATTGGTGTTGCCCGGGGCCGCGCGGGTCAATCAGGTGCCATGACCTGGGAGTACATCGGGGGTTGTGGGGGAGCCGCGTTGCGCCCGGGTGGTCAGTCTTCTCCCGGTGCCTTCCCGCGGGATCCGGCGGCGGGTTCGGACAGGGCGCGCAACACGGACTTCACCAGTTGTTCGCGCAAAGCCGGGATGTGGGCTGCCAGCGCCTCGTCGACCATGGTCTCGATACGGGCACGCAGGTCATGGGTGGCGGGATAATCCGACGGAGGCACAATCGGCTCCAGGGGGGCCGGCGGGAACGCCGTGGGTGTATCCAGGGCATCCAGGGCATCCAGCTGCAGGTCGATGTCCAAGTCCTCGGGCAGGGGCCCGGCCGCGGGTCTGGGCACTCCGGGGTCACCCTGGCGGCCGCTGCCCGCCCGGGATGCGGCGGCGGGTCGGATCAGGCGGGTCAGTGTGGGGATGCGAGGTGCCTCGGGGGGCTTGGCCATGATGTTACTCCTGGGTGTCCGGTCATGACGCGCGATTCCGGCCCGGCGGGCCGAGACGGTGATGAGTGAGGTCGTAGCCCCGGTCCCGGTAGAAACGGTAGCGTTCCCGGCCCGCATCGCGGATGGCCGGCTCCTGGTTGACGATCTCGGCAACCCGCTCGAAGCGGCTGAAAAACAGCGGTACACGGGAGTCCAGATTGACGAGAATCTCGCCGGCGGTGTCCGGTTCCCGATCGTGGCAGATCTGCACCGGGCAATCAGGATCCCGACCCTCCACCTCATGGGGAACGAAGCTGATATCCCTGAAGGTCCACAGCGCCTCATCCAGTTGCCTGGACAGCCCTGCCGAACCCGTGTGGACGTGGATCCGGTGTCCCAGGCCGAAGGCCTTCTGGATAATGCGGCAGGCCATGCGCAGCCGCTGGCCGGGGTCGTCGTCATCCAGTACGTAGAAGTCGATGCGGGTCATGAAGGCAGTGGCAAGTCTCAAGTGGCACGTGGCAAGGAGAAACCTCAACCTGCCTTGTTGAGCAGGTACTGCATCAGCAGGGGGACGGGGCGGCCGGTGGCGCCCTTTTCCTTGCCACTTTTCCAGGCCACGCCGGCGATGTCCAGGTGGGCCCAGTGATACTTCTTGGTGAACCGGGACAGGAAACAGGCGGCGGTGATGGTGCCGGCGGGGCGCCCGCCGATATTGGCCATGTCGGCAAAGTTGCTCTTCAGCTGTTCCTGGTATTCGTCCCAGAGCGGCAGTTCCCAGGCGCGGTCGTAACTCTGCCTGCCGGCGTTGAGCAGTTCGTGGGCCAGCGGACTGTGGTTGCCGAGCAGGGCCGTGGCCTGGTGACCCAGTGCGATGATGCAGGCGCCGGTCAGCGTCGCGATGTCGATGACCGCATCCGGAGTGAAGCGCTCCACGTAGGACAGGGCGTCGCACAGCACAAGACGGCCCTCGGCGTCGGTATTGAGGATCTCCACGGTCTGACCGGACAGGGTGGTCACCACGTCGCCGGGCCGCGTGGCCTTGCCGTCGGGCATGTTCTCGGCAGCCGCCACCACGCCCACCACGTTGATGGGCAACATCATCTCGGCGCAGGCCTTCATGACACCGAGCACGCTGGCCGCGCCGCACATGTCGAACTTCATTTCGTCCATGGCCGCGCCGGGCTTGAGCGAGATGCCGCCGGTATCGAATGTGATGCCCTTGCCCACCAGCACCACGGGCTTCTGATCTTTCTTCCCGCCTCGGTGCTCCATGATGATCAGTTTGGCGGGTTGCTCACTCCCCCGGGAGACGGACAGCAGGGCGCCCATTCCCAGCTTCTCCATGTCAGCCTCCTCCAGCACTTCCACCTTGAGCCCCTTGTAGGTCTTCTTCAGCTGAACGGCCTGTTCGGCCAGGTAGGCGGGGGTGCAGATGTTGCCGGGCAGGTTGGCCAGGTCCCGGGTCAGCCGGGTGCCCACGGACACAGCGCTGGCGATGCGCACGGCCTCCTCGCCGGGCAGCAGGTCGGATCGCGACGGCACGCTCAGCACGATGCGGCGAAGGGGGCGCCGGGTGTCTTCCTTCTTGCTCTTGAGCCGTTGAAAGCGGTACAGGGTGTCCTCGGTGACCGTGACCGCCTGGCTGATCTTCCATAGGGTGTCACGCCCCTTGACCGGCAGATCCGTGAGATAATTCACCGCCTCCGCCGCGCCGCTGCGCTGTACGGTCTGCGCCATGGTGGCGATCACGCTGCGGTAGGCGGGTTCATCGAATTCGCGTTCCTTGCCGCAACCCACCAGCAGGACCCGGTCGCAGAGTGTATCCGGCAGGTTGTACAGCCAGAGGGTCTGAC
>SKOF01000227.1 GCA_007120155.1 Thioalkalivibrio sp.
CCTTGGACTGCGTGGCCAGCACCCGCGCCACCTCGGGGGTCCACGTGCGTTCCTGGGCCTTCGCCGTCAGATCGAACTCGAACCATGCGATGGAGTGCGTGGCGGGCCGGGAGTCCTTGACGGCCAAGGCCCAGTCGGCGGCGGCGGTTTCGTCTTCCTCGTCCTCCGGCCCTTCTTCCTGTGTGGGCCGGGCGAAGGGCTGCGGTTCCATGGCCACGGGATCCCGGCGCTTCGGGATCTCGTCGTGCTCGGGGTCATTCGAGGGCTCAAGCCCCACGATGGCCCGCCGTTCGTTGATCGAGGCGATGTCACGTTGCGACTCCTGGACCCGTGACAGTTGCTCATTGTCGGGTTGCAAGGAGGTGACTTCCGACACGTCGAACAGGACGTAGGTATCCCGGTCCGGGTCCACGGGCTGGCCGCCGGGCACGGCGGGTGCGTTCAGGAGCTGGCGAGTGAGGCGTCTCTCCACGTCCCGGCGCAGCGGCTGGATCGTGTCCTGCTCCGTCATGCGGCGGGCCTCTTCCATCTGCGACCACGGCGCGTTTTCCATCCCGACTTCGAATTGCAGCACGACGGCGGGGATCTGGAAGACCGACGACACGACCGCTTCCACCCGATTCAAGATCTCGTGAGGCACGAGGTCCCGAAGGGCCGGGGTGACCACCGTCGCAGAACCACCGCCCGTCAGCGCTAGCGGATCTCCCCGGTTGCTGCGCCTCGAATGTGCGCTTAGCTGATCCTTGAAAAACTGCCAGCTCGGATCCTCGGCCGTCGGCTTCCAGTCCTTGTCCGTCTGGATCACCAGGGAGGGGAACAGGGCGTTAAGGAGGACATCCGAGGCCATCGCCCGTGTGGTCTGTCCCAGGTTCAGCCACGATAGCGCCACGTCCACCAGCGAAAGTCCCTCATGCCACGAATGCGGGTTCATTTCGTGGAAGTAGACGACCTCATCGGGGCTGGCCTCGATGTCCTCCCCGCTTGTGGAGATCCGGAACAGCCCCCGGATCCGGTCCTCCGTCGGCTCCACCTGGAACTCTGACCCAGCGTAGGGCGTCAGTCGCCCGACTCTCCCGCCACGGTCCGGATCCTTCAGCCACAGGCACGATCCGGTGATGTCCTGGTAAGCCTGGGTACGGAACAGGAGCTCACCCATGTCGAAGTCGGGGGACGGTGCTTCCAGGAGGTCCGCAAGGACATGCTCCCGCAGCCACTCCTTGGCGCCGCTTTTCCGGTCTTCGCGAATGATCGTGAGGGGGGCTTCGGCCAGTTTCTTGGCACGATAGCGGACCGCCGCAAAACAGTACGCCGACGCTGCATAGGCCGTCTCCCGGTTGACGCGCTCGGTATCACTAGATGCCTGGCCGGCGAATCGGTGGATCATGCGGCCATCCGGGGAAAACCACTGCACTCCGGGGCCGACACTGAGGACCACGCCCTTGGCTTCAGGGGGGGGGGCAGCTTCCGACACCGCTGGGGATGCGGTGCCGTTCTTGTGGGCGAGATGCCCGAAGGTGGCGGGGAACGCCCCGGCCAAGCGGTTGCCGATGCCCAAGAATGCGCCCTTGCAAGGGTGGACTAACTTGCAAAGTGCAACATACCGGAGGATGTGTCAATAAGACACGTGTCGAAGTGATACGCTACACTTCCCGCAGGGCGGGGGTGTTTGGCCTGCGGGTCGGTTTCTTCGTAGGTGGGGTGGCGCCCTCTTCGTCCATCCAAGGGGACCAGGCCAGGGGTGCCCGCCCTCCTCCTGTGATCTCGTCGAACGCATCGGCCAGTGCGTCCACTTGGTCATCATGGGCCGAGTCTGGGAAGTTCTCCACTTCGGCCAGGAAGGCTTCCATCCATGGCCCGCGCACAATGGACACGTTTCCGGCCTCGCACTGGCTCGATACTGGGGAGGCACGGGTCACCTTGTCCCCCGTTACCACCTTGGACTTAACCACGTATCCAGCCAGGTATCCGGTCAGGTCCTGCACCTGCGCCTTGCCCGCCTGTCCCGGGTCCTGCGGGATGCGAATACGGCACGCCTTGCCGTCCTGCTCCGCGATGGCCTTCATGGCCCGCTTTACTTGCCGGGGGCTGGACCGACTGCGTTCGATGTGGCCGATGTAGTATTGGCAGCTAGGGTGCAGGCCCATCTTGAGCCCCACCGTCCAATCCGGGTCGTCTTTCTTCTTCTTCGGGGTGCTGGCCGCCAGGTCCCATGCTCGCACCCACTGGCACTCCGCAGGGGCTGCCTCCACCACGTCGAACCATCCACGCTGAAAGTACATCCCAGCGCTTGGGCGGATCTTCCAGTTGCCGCCAAGCAACCGTTCCCGCTCCACCAATGGGAGCGCCATGAGGTTCGAGCGGTATCCGGGATCCACCTCCTCCAGTGCGGGGTTGTCCTCTAGCTTGGCGGGGATGAACGTGACGGACTTAGGCAGGATGTCCGGGAACCGCTCCGCGAGCTCTTCCTTGCTGTCGCCCCATACGATCTCGTCTCCTGTCCTCACCATCCACCGGATCACCCCGGACCGCTCCGCTATCGGGTACCCCGTATCCTGGTCGATCCACCACTCCAGGAAACGGGCGAGCCAGGAATCCGCGTCGGGGTTGCAGGTGCCCCGCACGTATGGCCGTACCCCGGATGTTGAGCGGTTGCGGGACAGTAGGTAGAAGAACTGCCCTTCCGTGAAATCCTCCAGCTGGTCAAAGCAGAGCAGCGGGATCTGCGCGCCCTTCCAGGACTCTTTGTCGCTTTCGTGCTGGAGGTGTGCGAACTGGATCTTGCAGCCGCTCGGGAAGCGGAAGAACATGTGCGGGTGCTGTCGGGATACGGCCCCGAGGTCAGGGTACAGGTCCCCGGCCTCGTCCCACATGCCGCCTTCGGCCGTGATCTGTGGGGAGGTGCGCCGGAAGATGACCGCACCGAATTTCGGGTTGTGTGAGTGCCTTAGCGGCTCCAGGAGGAGTGCCCATGTCTTCCCGCCTCCGGCTGCGCCGCCCATGATCGCGATGTCGGCCGGCGTGGCCAGGAAGGCCTCCTGCGGTCCTGGCTGCGGTGCGATCCGCCGCGCTTCAGCCGTCGCGGTCATTGTCGGGCATGTATACCTGGACCAGCGGGCCATCGGGAAGGTTGTGGTCTACCTCCTGCTTGTCGCGCCAGCCTGCCCGGTTCTTGAGCCAGATGAACGCAGCCGCCGTATC
>SKOF01000264.1 GCA_007120155.1 Thioalkalivibrio sp.
AGATTCAAGATTCAAGATTCAAGATTCAAGATTCAAGATTCAAACTTGATTCGGCATGCCGTGTGAAAGTGGTGAACTTCCTACTTCCCAATTCTCACTTCCAACTTACTCAAGCGCTTCCCTCAACGCCTTCTCGATCTCCGCCTGCCGCGCGCTGTCCGTGACGGGCCGGTCCTCCAGGTCCGTGATGTAGAACACGTCGTCGGCCTGTTCACCGGCGGTGGCGATCTTGGCATTGTGCACCCGGATGCCGCAGCGGGTGAGTGTGGTGCCGATGCGTGACAGCAGACCCGGGCGGTCGCCGGTGGTGATGGCCAGCACGGTGCGGTTGAAGTAGAGCTTTTCGCCGAATTCGATGCGCGTGGGCACGTTGAAGTGGCGCAGGCGGCGGGGCGTGTCGCGTACCACGGCGGTGGGGGGTCGGTCGGGGTTGGCCAGCCGGCGCGTCAGCGTCTGTGCGATCTCGTCCATGCGCATGTCCCCGTCCACGGGCAGCCCGGGATCCTCCAGCACCAGGTAGGTGTCCAGGGTCTTGCCGTTGCGGGTGGTGATGATGCGCGCGTCCACGATGTCCAGACCCAGCTGGGTCAGGGCGGTGGTGGTCAGGGCAAACAGGTGCGGATGGTCATCCGTGTAGACGAAGATCTCCGTGCTGCCCCGGGCCGTCTCCTGGCGCACCCGTACCAGCGGTGTGGTGTCCGCTTCCAGTACCGCGCGGGTGTGCCAGGCGATCTCGTCGGCGGAATGGCGCAGGAAATACTCGGGCTCGAACGCCTTCCAGAGCGCCAGGCAGGCGGCCTCGTCGACGCCCGCGCCGCGCAGCAGATCCAGGGCCTGGGTCTGGACCTCGCCCATCAGTTCATCCTGGCCCAGGGGGTTGTCCAGGCCGCGGCGCAGCATGCGCTGGGTGGCGCCGTAGAGCGTGGCCAGCAGCGAGTCCTTCCAGGAGTTCCAGTGGTCCGGGTTGGTGCCCCGGATGTCGGCCACCGTGAGCAGGTAGAGGTGATCCAGGCGCATGCTGTTGCCCACCTGGGTGGCAAACTCCAGCACCACGTCCGGGTCGGAGATGTCCCGGCGCTGCGCGGTCAGGGACATCAGCAGGTGGACGCGCACCAGCCAGGACACGAGGTTCGCGTCGTACCGGGAAAGCCCGTGCTGCAGGCAGAACTCCCGGGCCTCTTCCGCCCCGAGCTCGGAATGGTCGCCGCCGCGCCCCTTGGCGATGTCATGGAACAGACCCGCCAGGTACAGCAGTTCCGGCTTGGGGATGCCCTTGAAGACGTGGCTGCAATGGGGCAGCTCGTCGGCCAGTTCGGGCACGGCGAAGCGGCGCAGATTGCGGACCACGAACAGGGTGTGCTCGTCCACCGTGAACGCGTGAAACAGGTCGTACTGCATGCGGCCCACGATCATGCCGAATGCGGGCAGGTACGCGGCCAGGATCCCGTAACGGTTCATGCGCCGCAGCTGGTTCGTGACGCCCCGGGGCTGCCGCAGGATCTCCATGAACAGGCTGCGGCAGGCCGGCCTCGAGCGGAAATCCTCGTCGATCAGGTAGCGGTGCGTGCGGATCTGGCGGATGGTGGAGGCGCGTACCCCCTTGAGATCCGGGTGCTGTTCCAGGAGCAGGAAGAGTTCCAGGAGGGCAGGGGGATGGCGCAGGAAGACCCGGTCGTTCACCGTTTCCAGATAGCCGTGCCGGGCCTGGAAGCGGCGGTTGATCGGCACAGGGGTGTCATCCCCGTCATCGGGCAGCATGGCCTCCTTGAAATGCTGCAGCAGGATCTCGTTGAGCCGCTCGAGCTCCATGACCGTGCGGAAGTACTGCTGCATGAACTGTTCCACGGCCAGGTTGTGATTCTGGTCGGTGAATCCCAGCTGGTCGGCCAGGGATCTCTGGTGGTCGAACAGGAGGCGGTCTTCCCTTCGCCCCGTGAGCGTGTGCAGGGCAAAGCGCACGCGCCACAGGAAGGTCTGGCCGTCGATCAGATCCCGGTATTCCTCCTCGTTGAGGAAATGGTGCTCCACCAGCTCGTGCAGGCTGCTGCCGCCGAAGTGCCGGTGCGTCACCCAGCCGATCATCTGGATATCGCGCAGCCCCCCGGGGCTTTCCTTGAGATTGGGTTCCAGCCGGTAGGCGGTGTCGCCGTAACGGTGGTGACGGGCATCCTGCTCGCGCAGCTTGGCGAAGAAATACTCGTTGCTTGCCCACAGCCGGGCCGGTGACATGGACTGCTCCAGTCGGTCCATGAGGGTCTCGTCTCCGGCCAGCAGGCGCGCCTCCATGAGATTCGTGGCCACGGTGATGTCCCGGCGTGCCTCCTGCATGCATTCGTCCAGGCTGCGCACGCTGTGGCCCACGTCCAGGCCGATATCCCAGAGGAAGGTGAGGAATCGCCCGATATCGTCCCCGCAATCCTCCGTGAGTTCGGTGTCGCACAGCAGCAGCAGGTCCACGTCCGAGCCGGGGTGAAGCTCGCCGCGGCCGTAGCCGCCCACCGCCACCAGGGCCAGCTTCGGATAGCGGTCCAGGCCGAACCCGTCCCAGGCCAGCCCCAGCAGCCGGTCCATAATGGCGGCCCGGCCGTGGACCAGTTCCACCACGCTGACCCCGGAACGGAAGCCGGCCTCAAGCGTTCGCCGCGTCGCTTCCAGGAAATCGCTGTAGGTGGCGACGTCGGCGGCATGGTCGCGAAGGCGCCGGTCGTGGTATTCCCAGTCCAGGGGATGGGCCACCGCGTCCGGCAGGGGGACCCAGTCATGGGGGGTCTGATCGTCGATGGGGGAGGCGATGGCCATGGTGAGGCTCAGGCGGCGGTCTGTTCCTTTTCTTCGCCGCGCAGGGTGAGCACCTCGTGTCCGTCCGCCGTGACCAGGATGGTGTGTTCCCACTGGGCGGAGAGGCTGTGATCCTTGGTCACGACGGTCCAGCCGTCGGCCAGCAGCCGCGTATGGCGCCTGCCGGCGTTGACCATGGGTTCGATGGTGAATGTCATGCCCGGTTCCAGTTCCAGCCCGGTGCCCGGTTCCCCGTAGTGCAGCACCTGCGGGTCTTCGTGGAACACGCGGCCGATGCCGTGGCCGCAATACTCGCGCACCACGCTGCAGTGGTTGGCCTCCACGTACTGCTGGATGGTGTGGCCGATGTCGCCCAGCCGGGCGCCGGGGCGCACCTGTCCGATGCCCAGCCACAG
>SKOF01000165.1 GCA_007120155.1 Thioalkalivibrio sp.
AAGATGGCGAGGTAGCGGTCGCTTGCGGGGGAGATGCCGAGCGAGTCCTCCAAGAGGCGCTGCTCTTCGGAGTTGACGATGTTGGCCATGGCTCTGCTCCTTCGGGGTTGGTGAACTCTAGCTTGTCTAGGTGGTCAGGTCTTCGACTTCAATCTCGATGAAGTCGACGTACAGCGGGTCTTCCGAAGCTCCGTTGATTCCGGCCATCACGGTTCCCGAGTTATGTTCACTGTCGGACGCCGACATGTCCGCACTTGATGGTCGGGACTCGTTGTCGAACCACACCCGAACCTCTAGTGCGGTGCCGACGGCCTGGAACTCGAAGTGGATGACGGAACCGTTCGACGGACTCGAAGACGGAAAGTGGCTGGCCAGCGTCGCGTCATCGAAGTCGACCCATCGCTTCAGCTCCCACCCGTTGTCCGAGGGGAGGTACTCGATGGTGTAGTCGTTGGCACCTCCCTGCCCGTCGGAGCGGATGGCGATGGTCTGGAACGTGTCCTGCGTCACGTCATGCACCACGAACGAGCCATAGACCATCACGTCGGTCCACGGCCCATCGACCCTGCGGACGCGCCCGCTGGCCCACGCCTCCGGGCGCTTGCGCAGACGGCCGCGCCCGTCCACGACGTAGGCTTCCCCGAACGCGATCTCCCACTCTGCGGGCCATGGGTCGTCGTCAGCAAGCCCGGTGAACGTGGTCGTGTCCGCATCGACGACGGCGTTGGCCGACACCGTCCCGGCTGCGGCCAGCGACGCCGAGCCGTCCTCGGTGCCTGCCGCCCTCGCCGCCACGCTGCCCACCCCGCCGAGCGTGGCCGACGGCAGGAACTCGGCCTGCCCGGACGCACCGATCTGCGAGCTGGCCGCCAGCGACACGCTGGCGCTGCGCACGATCACCGGCTGCGACACCGAGGCCGAGCCCTGGCCCGCGCCGGACGCCGAGGTGATGAGCGGACGCGGAGCCGGAACCGCATCCGGGTCGTCAGGCGGCTCGGGCGAACCGAACCCGGCCCACGTCTCACGGGTCAGCCGGTAGTAGGTCGCATCCGCCGTCTCCGACCAGGACGCATCGACCTCGATGGCGGTGACCGCTGACGCCTGGAAGTTCGGTGGCGTCGGGATCACGTTCGGATCGGAGTCGACCGGAGGGGTCACCACGTCCGGCTCGGGCTGCCGGTAGCGGCGGGCCTCACGCTTCCACCGGAACCAGGCCCCCTTGCGGGACAGGTTGCGGAACGTCAGCCCGGCACCCGAGCGGGGCACCGTGAAGCCGGGGTTGTCGAACTCGTCATCGCGGGCGATCCAGAGCATCGGCCCGGCCCAATCGCCGAGCGCGAACCAATCCTCCGGGGCACGCCGGGCGTACTTCGCCGCCCGCTCGTGGGAGACGAACTCGCTCGTGGCCGCAGCCGGGTAGACCTCGTGGCGGGTCGAGTCCCGTGACGGCCAGCCGATCTCGGTGATCCACACCTTCAGCTCGGAGTCGCCCGCCGAGACCATCGCCGAGCGCAGGCCCAGCGCCTCGTCGAAGTCCGGCTCGTCCGGGGCGTTGCGCGGGTGGTAGGCGGCGGCGTGGAAGTGGCCTTGCGCGTCGGCCGTGTAGGCATCATCGAGGAAGTCGACCATGTCCTCGTCGGCCGGGTCCTGTGCCGGAGCGAGCCCGGCGAACAGCACGAACGCCTCGAAGCCGGTCTCTTCCGATGCGCTGGCCACCCCTGCACTGCCAGGGATCAGACAGTTGTCCACATAGTCGGCGGCCGAGGGGTTGGGCCACCGCTCGGCGATGTTCGGTTCGTTCCAGAGCTGGAAGTGGCGCACCCCGAGCGGGATGAACTCCAGCGCGACCCGGTAGCAGAAGTCCTCGAAGTCGGCGGCACTCGTCCCGTCGGGTGGGGTGTCGCCGTCGATCTCGGCGAGCACGGTCATCCCGGCCCGGTCGAAGCCGGACACGATCCGGCGCATCTGATCGAGCGCGGCAGCATCGAAGGTGCCGGGGCTCGCCTCCAGCTCGTCCCAGTCGAACCGCACCCGCGCCTGGCGCATCCCCAGCTCGCGGGCTCGCAGCGCATCCGAGCGGTTGGGCAGGTCGAGGAACGTGAGCGCGAGCGGCGGGTTGGGCTCAGCGTTCGGCGTCTTCGGACGGACGAGCATCCCCACCGTCGCCATCGACCCGGAGAAGCCATGCGAGGCACGGAGCCGGTACTCGCTCCCATCCGCCAGCGCCGTCGCGGTCGTGGAGCCCCCCATGTCGGTGCGGCGGCTCGTGAGCGGGGCAGGCTCCCATGTGAGGTTGCCTCCTTCGGAGCTGAATCCGGCGAGCATGAGCATCGACCGGCCGCCGTTCTCGACGCTCGGGGCGATCAGCACGTCCACGGCGGCGTTGCTGGTCACGTCGAGGTCGATGGCCTGGACCGGCCCGGCGTTGCGGAACGCCTCGGCTGAGATGGAGGTCCAGCCCCGGTGGGCGAACTGGAACTCGTAGCGGGGCGGTTCGGTGGCGGTGACGGTGCGCTGGACGATGGCGATGGCCGAGTCCGAGCCGGGAATGGCGTGGTAGGCGGCCATGCTCCAGCCGGTCGGCAGGCTCGGGGTGCCGCCCCGGTTCATGCCGAGGATGGCAACGATCTGGTCGCCTTCCTGCATCTGGCCAGGGCGGTCCAGCTCGAAGACCTGACCGAAGTCGGCCCCGACCTTGGACCCGGAGATGTGCTGGACGCCTGGCATCAGCGGTCCGCCCGCCACTGCCGGAACTCTTCGGTCGCGTCGGCGAGCCGCTCACCCCAGCCGGGCCGGTCGGGGTAGAACGGCTGCGTCGGGTCGGACGGGAGCTTCACGCCCTCCTGCATCTCCCACGGTTCCAGGAAGCACCGGCAGTTGATCCACTCTTCGATCGGGCCTTTCTTCTGGCCGGGGTACTCCAGCCCGTTCGAGAAGTTGTGCCCGATGGCCACGACCTCGCCGTGAATGTCCTCATGGTGGTCGCGGACCCGCTCGTCCTCGACGGTGAGCCACTGCTGGAACTCGAAGGTCGTGAGGTTGTCGAACACCCACTGCGCGGCCTTCTCCATCGCCCCGGCGCGCGCCCGAGCGAGCCGCTGCACGAACTGGCGGCGGAAGCGGTCCATCATCGTGCGGACGTTGGCGATGGCCTCTTCACGGGTGTCGCCCGAGCGGATAGCTCCGGTGACGTA
>SKOF01000488.1 GCA_007120155.1 Thioalkalivibrio sp.
CTCTGAATCTCTTCGTTCCTGCATGACACGTAGTAGTCATCCACGTCCATCTGGATAGTGGCCAGGTCATAGCCGACACCCGGCCACAGGTCGCCGTCACCGCCCTTCGGGCCATACTTATCTTCCTTGGCGTGGTGATGGGCGATCTGGCTGATGATGCAGCCGCGCACGCCGCCTGACGCCGTGTTGCGATAGTTCGGCGTATCGTTGATGTACTCGTTGGCCAGCGCGGGCGGCGCCTTCCATTCCGCCGAGATCGTGCCGACGGCCGAAGCCACCTGGGCCGTGTCGCAGTAGTCGGTGTTACCCCGCTCGCCCGTTACCACCACGACGTAGTCCCCGGGCGCGGGGATATCCACGCTGAAGTTGACAACGGCATTCACGCCATCCGGCGGTTCATTGATCACCAGGTCCGAGGTGACAGGCTGGCCATCGAAGGTCACGGTGATGGGCGCCAGCGATTGGAAATTGAACCCGGATCCGCTCGCCACAAGGGTGGCAGACAACGCCACATCCGTTGCCGGGAAGGCGTCCACATACACGGGATTCGGATTGATGGCCGTAATGGTCAGGTTGCCGGTGTCACAGTCACCATAGGCAACACCCGCCCCACCCAGCGCAAACGCACCGGCCATGAACGCGGCCCCGGCACGCCGCCGGTATACTTGACGAAGTTCATTGTTCATTGGAGTTCTCCCACCAAAAGGTATCGAACAGCAGGACATCCGGGGTCCGGTCGGGCGGATCCGGCGTCTCCGGTTCCGGATCCGCCCATCCACCGCCGGCCGAGGCGCTGCCGAGGCCGATGGCCGCCGTTCGGTCGGTCTTACGGGACCGACCGCGCCGGCACCGGCGCCTTCATCGGGCGGGAACACCGGCCCGAGCCCGGGCAACCACTGCCCGGAACGGAGCCACCGCACCATGAGATACGAGTCTAGGGAGCCGACGGGATCAGGTCATGAGCGCCACGAACCGTTTTTCCGGGTAGCGGACAGGGGGAATCTGGTATATAAAATGGTACTTGTGTCACAACATTGAACCCCCACCTATGATTAAGGGGCCGACGTGAGCTCACTGGAACCACCGGAACTCCAACCCATTCGCGTCCTGCTGGTCTGCGATCTTGCGATCGTGGCGTGGGGCCTGGAGCGGCTCGTGGGTGAACGGGAATCGGGCCTTGAGCTGGCGGGCAGTGCCGCCTCGCTGGCCGACGCCCGGCATCTCCTGGACACGCAGGCACCGGACGTGGTCCTGATCGACGTGGATGGCGACCACGGCCCGGACACGGTCAGCGAACTGGCAGCGGGCCATCGTGCCAAGGTTCTGGCCCTCACCGGTGCCCGGGACGGCGCCACCCACGAAGACCTGATGCTCGCGGGCGCAAGCGGCGTGGTCCACAAATCGGACGCGGTGGCTACCCTGCTCAAGGCGATCCATCGCGTCCACGAAGGTGAGCTCTGGGCGAACCGCGCGGCCATCGGCCGGGTGTTTGACCGGCTTTCCCGCAGAAAGGCCGTGCCGGCACCCGGTCCCGAGCATCTGAAGATCGCGCAACTGACCCGCAAGGAACGCCAGGTTGTGGCGCAGATCGCCCGGGATGCCTCGGCCACCAGCGAAGAGATCGCCGAGCGGCTGCATATCAGCAGGCACACCCTGCGCAATCACCTCACCACCATCTACGGCAAGCTGGAAGTCTCCGGTCGCCTGGCGCTGTTCGTCTACGCCCACCGGCACGGGCTCGCGGAGGCGGAACCGGCGCCCCCCGAAGGGCATCGCAGGGCCGGCTGACGCCGGACTCCCTTTACGGCAACACCGGGCAGGCCGGGTTGTTCAATCCGCGGGCACCACCACGCTCAAGGTCACCTCCACCTCGCGCTCGGCACCGTCGCGCCACACCCGGAGCGTGACGACGTCTCCCTCGTCATGTTCGAGTACCACGCGCTGAACATCCATCGCACGGGCGACCTGTTTACCCTCGATGGCGGTGATGATGTCCATGCCGACGGGAAACGGCCGCCCGTCGACCACCGCAGCCCGCTCGGGCCCGCGAATGCCTGCCTGATCCGCCGGGCCGCCCTCCGACACGCCCGTGACCACCACACCCCGGGCGGGAAGGCCGAGTTCCTCACGGAGCGCCGGCGGATAGTCGGCCACGCGCAGGCCCACCTCCAGCCCCAGCCTGGGCCGCTGCGGCAACTGGGCCGCAGCGGCGGCGAAACCGCTCAGACCCCCGGCCCGCAGCTCCGGCAGTGCCCCGCGCAGCAGATTGGCCGGCACCGCGAGACCGATGCCCGCGAAGGTCCCGCCCGGCGAGAGGATCGCGTTGTTGATGCCGATCACCTCTCCCGCGGAGTCCAGAAGCGGTCCGCCGGAGTTGCCCGGGTTGATGGCCGCGTCCGTCTGAATGTACGGGATCTCGATGCCGATCAGACCGGGCCGCTCGCGTTCCACGGCCGAGATGATGCCCACCGTCACCGTTGAATGCAGTCCGAACGGGTTGCCGATGGCAATGGCCTTCTGCCCGACCTGCACCCGGTCGGAATCGGACAGCCGGATCGGGCCCGGCGCGGGGGACGCCTCCGGGCTCACCAGTTCCAGCAGGGCAAGATCGAAGTCCGGGTTCGCCCCCAGCACGCGGACCGCGTGTTCCTGTTCCGGGGTGCCGAGGTAGGAGACGGTGAGCGTCGCACCCTCCGCCAGTTCCAGGCCGGGATCGGACGGGTCTTCCAGGGCGTGGGCCACCACATGGAAGTTGGTGATAATGCGCCCGTCCTCATCAACGACGAAGCCGCTTCCACCCACCATCCGCGAACCATCCTGCCCGGTATCAATGCGTTCCCCCGGCGCGCTCACGTGCACCGCCACGACACTGGGGCCGACCCGCCGGACGACCTCCACCGTGTTGCGTTCATACTCAAGCTTCAGGCGGCCGTGGTCATCGGCACCGGCCCCGGCGGCCGCGCCCCAGGTGAGCAGCACGAGAATCAGCCCCAGCGCCACCCGTCGCGCCGCCAGGGGCATGGCGGCCATGCGATCCGATCCACTGTTTCTCATGGCTCCCTCCGGTGGTGACGGCATGCACGGAAGCCCCCGCCCCGGGCCACCCCGCCTGCACTGAAAGGTCTGGACTGCACCCGCAAGTATAGGAGGACTGGCAACAGGTTTCGTGGCGCCCGTGACCGGCCCC
>SKOF01000223.1 GCA_007120155.1 Thioalkalivibrio sp.
GATATACATCGTGATCCCTGCCGACGGGCCGTCCTTGGGGATCGCTCCAGCGGGCACGTGGATATGGAGGTCATGCTCCCGCATGAACTGCTCCTTAATCTCATACTCATCGGCGTGGCTGCGGATGTAGCTCAAGGCCGCTCGCACGGACTCCTTCATCACATCGCCGAGCTGCCCCGTGAGCACCAGCTCCCCTTTTCCGGGCATCTTCGTGCACTCGATGAAGAGGATATCTCCTCCCGCCGCCGTCCAGGCAAGACCCGTGGCCACCCCAGGCTGAGAGGTCCGCTGCGCTACCTCGTACTGGAACTTCTCGGGCCCCAGGTAGTCGGAGACCACCTCCTCGGTGACGGTCACCGCCACCTCCTCGACCTCTTCCTCTCGTTCCTTCTTCGAGATCGTCTCCGCCACCTTCACGGCCACGCCCCGGGCGATGTCGGCGATGCGACGCTCCAAGCTACGCACCCCGGCCTCTCGGGTGTAGTTGCGGATGATCTTGTCCAGCGCCGCCTCCTCGACCTGCAGGTGCTCGTCGGTGATCCCGTGGTTCTCGATCGCCTTGGGGATCAGGTACTGCCGGGCAATATGGCGCTTATCCTGCGCCGTGTAGCCGGGAATCTCGATGATATCCATCCGGTCCCGCAGAGGACCGCTGATGGGATCGAGCATATTCGCCGTCGCCACGAAGAGGACGTTGGAGAGATCCACAGGGATCTCCAGGTAGTGGTCCGAGAAGGTGCTGTTCTGCTCAGGGTCCAGGACCTCCAGCAGCGCCGCCGAGGGATCGCCCCGGAAATCTCGGCCGATCTTATCGACCTCGTCGAGCATGAACACCGGGTTGTTCGTCTGCGCCTTGCGCAACCCCTGAACGATTCGCCCGGGCAGCGCCCCGACGTAAGTCCGGCGGTGTCCCCGGATCTCCGACTCGTCGTGGATCCCGCCCAGGCTGATCCGCACGAATTTGCGGCCCAACGCCCGGGCGATGCTCCGACCCAGGCTGGTCTTTCCGACCCCGGGGGGGCCCACCAGGCAGAGGATGGGGCCCTTCATGTCGTTCTTGAGCTTTCGGACCGCCAGGTACTCCACGATCCGCTTCTTCACCTTATCCAGATCGTAATGATCTTCGTCCAGGATCGTCCGGGCCTCCCGGATGTCCAGCTTATCCTCGGTCTGTTTCCTCCAGGGGATGTCCAGGAGGGTCTCCACGTAGTTCCGGGTCACACCGTACTCGCTGGAGGCGGGCTGCATCATCCGCAGGCGGCTCATCTGCTTTCGGCAGACATCTTCCACCTCTTTGGGCAGGTCCGAGTCGTCGATGGACTGGGCCAGATCTTCCAGATCCCCCCCCTCCCCGTCGAGCTCACCGAGCTGCTCCTTGATCGCCTTGAGCTGCTGCCGCAGGTAGTACTCCCGCTGGTTCTTATCGATCTCTTCTTTGATCTGGCTTTGGATCTTATCGCTGACCCGGAGCACCTCGAGCTGCCGCGCCAGGAGCGTCACCACCGTGGTCAGCCGCTCTTTCAGGCCCACGGTCTCCAGGATCTGCTGCTTCTCCTCCGTGGAGATGTCCATATTGGCGGCCACGAAGTCACAGAGCTGGCCCGGGTCGTTGACCCCCTCCACCATCTGCGCCGCCTCCTTGGGCATCTCCGGGATGAACCGCACCACCTGCTTGGCCGTGCTCTTCAGGTTCATGAAGAGGGCCTCCAGCTCTACTTGAGCCTCCGGCGTCTCCGGCTCGTCGGGCTCCAGCACCTCGAAGCGACCCATGAAGAAGGGATCCTCTTGAACGAGCTCATCCAGACGCACCCGCTTCTGGCCCTGGATGATCACGCTGTAGTTGTCGTTGGCGATCTTCACCACCTTCAGGATCCGCGCCGCCGTCCCGACCTCGTAGAGCTCCGTGCCCTCCGGGTCATCGGTCTCGGGATCCCGCTGCGTGACCACGGCGATCAGCTTCTCGTTCTGCACCGCCTCTTCGATCAGCTTGACGCTCTTGGGCCGCCCCACAGCCAGGGGCACCACCACCTGCGGAAACAACACGGTGTTGCGCAGCGGCAACAGCGCCATCTCCTGGCTCTCTTCCAACGACTCTTCCAATGCGCTCTCGTCGTGTTCCGACATAGATTTCATCCTGGGAAGTTCGGGCCCGACGAGCCCGCGGGATCAGGACGATCCGTTGACAACTCGCCGTGTGCCAATCATCGTGCGGCCTTGCCGGCGCTCTCACCGACGGTGTATCGCTCGCACCGCGCCAAGTCATAGACACGGTTTGCCAACCGGCAAGGCGTGGTCCGCTTCAGCTCGACAACTCCCAAAGGCTCTAACACATGGATGAAAAGGACGCTAGTTCCGGACCGCGAGAGTTAGAAAAAAAGACCCCTCCACCTCTGGATCTGGCCCTCCGCATCGCCCGCCGAGGCCGCAAAGAGATCACGGGCCTGCTGCGTCACTCCGCTGAGACCGCCTCGGAGCGCCTCCGCCTGGGGCTCTCCTCCCTCCTCTCCAACCCCGAGGCTGTGGAGTCGATGCAGATGGCCCTGGCCACCATGGCCTCCTGGACCATCAAGCAGGGCTTCCGCGCTGATCCCAACGCCGAGCTCCTCTTCGAGTTCGTCGCCTGGCTGGAGGAGCGCCACGGCCGGCCTCGCATCTCCGTGATCCTGGTCACCTCCGAGTTCCTTCGCGACGCCTCCTTCCTCGAGGGCCTGGCCCAGCTCTCCCGCCTGATCAGTCCCCTGCCCCTGCCGACGACCGACTCCACCTGGTCTCCCGACGAGATCAGCCGCTTCAAAGAACGAGGCGGCCGACGGCTCCTGGCCCTCCTCGTGGAGCTCGCCGCCCTGGAGCACAGCGAGCCCCCGCCCCAGGGGCCTCTCCAAGCCCACTTGGACTACTTTCATGGAGCGCCCATCCCGGAACGCTTTCACCGCCTGGCGCTGATGAGCCAGGGCCTGCACCTGGTCCCCCGACGACCCACGGCCTCCCGCCTCACCGCGGCGGTGCGGTCCCGCCTGCGCCCCACTGAACAAGAGACCGCCCTGGTCCCCTACGCCCCTGCCCGCCAGGACCACCTCCTGCATTTCCTGGTCTTCAGCACCACCTTCTTCCTCCAGAGCTACCTCCTGCGCAGCCTCGTGGAGGCGCTGCCCTCCATCGCCGAGGAGCTGGCCACCTCCCTGGACGA
>SKOF01000516.1 GCA_007120155.1 Thioalkalivibrio sp.
AGGGCAGAGAAAATCCGGGAAGCCCCGAAGGCACATGTCCGACAATTTTTACTCCTCGGTCAGCAAGCCCCAAGCCGTAAACTGCCAAGATGGAGAACACAACCACCAGCATAGATCCAGGAATGGGAATGAGCTTCCAGCGCTTCACTGCGACCATAAGAGCAATGCTGCCCAGGCCGATAGCAAGACTGATTCCATTCACCTCATTGAGTCGGCTGAAGGCCTCCACCAGGAGCTGATGGGTGTAGTCAGGAGTTGCCAGGTTGACTCCCAAAAGGTGCTTTAACTGGCTGAGCCCAATGACGATAGCAGCCGCTGAGGTAAAGCCGCTGATCACTGCATGGGAGAGAAAGTTGACCAAAAACCCCATCCGCATCAAACCCATGGCCAACTGAATCAAGCCAATCATCAGGGTCAAAAGCAGCACATAGGAAAAATACTCAGGAGTACCCGGCTCGGCCAAGGCTGACACCCCAGTAAACACCAGCAGTGAAACCATGGCCACAGGCCCTACCGCCAGGTGCCTGGAAGAGCCAAAGAGAGCATAAATAAAGAGCGGCAAAGTGACTGCATAAAGGCCATAAATGGGATCAATTCCTGCCAGCAGGGCATAGGCCATGCCCTGAGGAATCAGCATAACGGCCACAATCAAGCCTGCAGACAGATCACCCTTAAAGTATTCTCTTTTGTAGGTTCCCAGCCAGCCTAGGGCCGGGATATGCTTACTGAGAGCTTGCATCATAAGAGCACCTAAATTCCTTTCCCCTCTTATCTTTTTCCCACCTCTAGCACCAGTCTACCCCGGCCAGCTTAAAACCTCTTATGTCCCAGCACAGCTATTTTCTTGACGTTTTGCACAACAAAACCTTGACCCACTCCTAACAGAAAGCTCAGAATGAGTCGCCTACTATGAAAAATATGGATAGATCAGATAGGGAAAGATTAAAAACTCTGGCCTTTCTGGGCCTTGGTATCGAGATGGGTCAGTCCCTCAAGGGACCGGCCCTGGGCCCGGCCTATTTCCGCCAGGCTCTCAAAACGAGCTCCCTGCCCCTCAACATTGAGGACCTGGGAGACGTGGTCCAAGACAGCCTTGAAACAGCCCCAAAGATTCACAGCCTTGAGGACCTCGGCAGACTCGACACCAGAGCCTACCAAGAAGGCTACCAAAAGATCCGACAGCACTACGCAGGATCCCGCCTGCCGCTTCTGAACTTTGGGGGGGATCATAGCCTGGCAATCTCAACCCTTGGGGCCTTTATAGACCAACACCCACAGGGCCAAATTGTCTGGATTGATGCCCATGCCGATATCAACACCCCGGCCAGCTCTCCCACTGGAAACCTGCATGGTATGCCACTTTCTATCTTGATGAGCCCTGCCTCTGAACGACCACAGAACTTGTCTTGGCTTGAAAACCAGTTGTCTGCCTCCCAGATCATTTACCTGGGGTTAAGGGACTTAGACCCTTTTGAGGTGGAGTATATCCGCAGCCAAAATATCTGCTGCTACGATATGCAGACCATCCGCCGACGTGGGGCCTTGTCCGTCGCGCAAGAGGTCTTTCGACGCGTGGAGGGACAACCCCTCCATATCAGTCTAGATATTGATGGCCTGGATCCTGAGCTGGCTCCCGCCACGGGGGTCAGAGCGGAGGGAGGTTTGCTCCTCTCCGAGGCCCTTGACTTGGCCTCTGTGTTCAGCTCATGCCCTGAGCTGAAATCCATTGATATTGTCGAACTCAACCCACTTTTAGGCACAGATTCAGAGGTGCGCCAGACCCTAGCCGCAGCGCTGATGGTTCTATTAAAGCTCCTCGGAACAGAACTCACTGTGACACCGAAAAAAAAGGATCTTTGGCTGTAGAGGGTTTTTACGCTGACCAGGATTTTTTCATGTCTCAGACCTAGACGGCCGTCAAAAGTCCAATCATTTTAATCCAGCCCTTCTTAAGATTCTCAAATTGAAACAATTTATATTTGGCCTAGAATTTGAACCTATGAGCTCTGTTGACTCAGGTTTTCAGATAAACAAAATGAAAGAGGGGGAACAAAATGAGGGTCGTCAAAAAGATTTCCGCAGCTCTTGCCGGTCTTGTCGTGATCTTTGCCTTTAACAATATGGACCGACCCGGACAGTCTGGATCCGGACACCCCTTTGTACCCGGTGAGATTCTTATCCAACCCAAAGCCGGCCTTGCAGAGTCAGAGCTGCGCTCACTTCTTGAGAACAATGAATCTCGAGAAATAGACAGAGTTTCTGCCATCAACTTGAGGGTGATCCGCGTCCCTAGCCATGCCGAAGACAGAGTGGTCGCCGCACTGTCGAGAAACCCCCGCATTCAGTTTGCTGAGAAAAACTATCTGAACTCCCCCTCTGAGATCATTCCCAATGATCCTCGCTTTGGCAACGCCTGGCACTTGACCAGGATTGAAGCCCCTCAGGCCTGGGTCCACTCTCAAGGGGATGGGGTCGTTGTGGCCATTCTCGATACGGGAATTCAGGCGGACCACCCAGACTTTACTGGAAAACTGGTCAGAGGCTGGAATGCTGCCAGTCAAAACGACGACTACAGTGATATTCACGGCCACGGAACCCTGGTTGCCGGAGCCGTCGGCGCTGCAACCGACAATGGCATTGGAGTGGCTGCTGTGGGCTGGAACGCCAAAATCATGCCTATTCGCATCACCAACCGGGACGATGGCTGGGCCTCGTCCAGTGATATGGCCAGGGGTTTGACCTGGGCGGCAGACAACGGAGCTCATGTGGCCAATATGAGCTATCAGTCCTGGCGTTGGTCTTCGGTGCAAAGTGCGGCTCGCTATATGCGCAGCAGAGGCGGGGTGGCCTTTGCAGCAGCAGGAAACGATGGATCAGACACAGGCAATGGCCCCACCGCTGATATCACTGTGGTGTCCGCAACCGGCAGCAGCGACACCCGCACCAGCTGGTCCAACTTTGGGCAGTATGTGGACCTCAGCGCCCCCGGAGCCAGCATCCAAACCACTCGCCGTGGTTCAAGTTATGGATCTGCCTCTGGGACCTCACTTGCAACGCCAGTGGCTGCCGCTGTCGCCGCATTGGTGATTGCAGCCAACCCCGGACTGAGTCCTGAGCAGATTGATGAGATTATGTATGCCAGCGCCGACGACCTGGGCGAGCCGGGCTGGGATCC
>SKOF01000500.1 GCA_007120155.1 Thioalkalivibrio sp.
CTCACTGCAGGTGGTGACCTTATAGAATTGCCATTGATCGATACCGATGGCTTTACCGTTAATTTTAACGTAACTGATACTGATGGTTTGCCGGTTGATGATGCCACCATTACACTTGGTGGTGTTACGAATGAACCCGGTAACTATGTGTTCGAAAATGTGGCGGCCGGCAATTACTCGGTTGTTGTTGAAGCTACCTGTTATGTAACATTCGAAGACGACCTTGTAATAAGTGGTGATGAAACGTTTGACATAGTTCTTGATTTCAACATCATGCCCGGCGATGCCAATGGCGATGGTGTAGTAAATGTTCTTGACGTCATTGCCATTACCAATTACTACATTGGCCTTGAGCCACATCCTTTCTGCTTCCTGAATGCAGATGTGAACGAAGATGGTGTCATCAACATCCTTGACCTGGTTGCTGTTGTAAATATTTTTGCAAAAGGAAACCTTTTGCCTTATACCGGTCTGCAATCCAACCCGGCTGACATTTTCCTGGGTGTTAATGGAATAAATCTTGACAGTGACGGTACGTTGGCAGGACTGCAGTTCGAGATAGCAGGTGAAAACCTGCAAGACATTGAAATGAAACTTGAGCTGTCCCGCCACGACATAATTAGTGCTTATGACAACGGTGTCCTCAGGGCCATGATTTTTAGCATCGACAATACGCCCATACCCGCAGGCATGATTTCATTGATCAGCTTCAGCCGTGATATTTCAGCCGAATGGCTGGATGTAGTGGCAGGAAACCTTAATGCAGTGGAAGTCCCGGTTAACCTGCATAACGCAATCACAACCGGCATCAATGAGTCAGAAGAGATCAGCTTCAATGCTTATCCAAATCCTGCCTCTGACATGCTTTGGGTGGAGTTCAGCAACAATGGTGAATCACGACTGTCACTCATAAATGTCCAGGGGCAAGTCGTGGAAAGCCGTGTCGTTTATGAGCAGGGTGCTGCGACCATACAGTTTGGCCTGGGATCTTTACCGGCTGGCGTTTACATGCTTCGCCTGGATCAGAATGATGCCTCTCTTATAGAAAGGGTCATTGTAAGATAATTCTAAAACCTTCTTCATAGTTTTACCGGCTTCGGAGTAAATTCCGGGGCCGGTTTTTTTGTTCTCTGTAATTCATTGAAAGAATCAGGATTACAAGCGAAACGGCGTACCAATGCCATGGGCGTTTCATTCCGTGTATATGAAATCCCCCTTATCCACACTCCAGTCGTTACCAAAGAAGCCAGAAACCCTGATGCCATTTACGCCGTCCCTGATCCAGTCCGTGCTGAAGATGAGCAGGTCGGGAAACCCCGTGATCCCTGAGAAATAATCGTTGGCATATATTGCTTTCATCCCATTGGGTCCGGTGCCTGCAATAACGCCGATGGCTGCCGTCGGACTGTCGTGTCGCGGGTAAATGAAATAGGCCCCAAGGTCATCACCTGCAAGCCTTCTGTCTCCGAACTGTATATGATCCCCATAAACCTGCACGGGGGCATCGGGCAGCAATGCCTGCCAGGCCAGGTGGTTGCCGGCATTGCCATAAATGATTACATTTCTCTCAGGGTATTCCGCCAGGGAGAAAAGAGTGTCTGGTATTACGTCAACCGAACTGTTGCCCCTGTAAAGAAAAGTTTCTGCATCAAAGCGTGCCTTGTTTTCATACCAGCGGTTTTCTGCATCCGTGCCGCCGGTCGCATAAACAAACAATACATTGTTGGTGAAGGCGAGCTTGAACCCTCCATATCTTTCCGGATGCTTTTCGTTGGGATTGGGCCCTGAAATGGCATCCCATTGGCCATTATTCAGTTTTAAGGTTATGTCAGGATGCTTTTCCGCCCGGACAATTTGTCCGTCAATGACAATTACCGGATCAGAATCAAAATGTAGTTTGGAAGTGATGAAGGTGATGCTTTCAATATTATCCGTAGTTCCAACAATGGAATCATCCGTTAACCTGAAGTCTGCCTTGCTGAGCTCGTGGCTTTTTTGTTGCTGGTTGATCTGCAGCCAATGGTTTTTTGCTGATACCCCCGGCGAAGCGGTGATGAACTCAATCTGTTTCACATCTTTTGTTTTCGGGATGGTATTTTGTTTCAGAAAGTCGAAGAGCGGTGGCCAGTCCATGCTGTGATCCCCATACCAGTGGGAACCGCCGGGGTATTCATAATACGAAAAATTCGGATGAAAATCGCTCAAAACGCTTCTCATCATGCGGGCTTGTTCAACAGGTACAACAGCGTCAGCATCACCATGCAAAACATAAACACCGGATTGAATGTAGTTTCTTGCCAGGTCAACAGTTCTGCCGCTTTTGGCACCTCTGTCGATCATCTCAAAATGCGGATTGGCCTGTATGAGGCTGTCTGTGCCGCTTCTGCGATATCCGATGATGTCGGCATAGCCGGCGGCAGGTGCGATGGCCGCCCACTTATCGGGGTAGGTGGCTCCCAAAAACCATGTGCCGTGTCCGCCCATCGAATGTCCGGTGAGGTAGGTTTGTGCGGTGTCGGTATGAAACAGCTTTCGGGCCTCGTGCAGCACTTCCAGCGCATCCAGGCGGCCCCATTCCTCCCAGTTAAATCCAAAAGGCCTGCGGTTGGTAGGCGCAACAATGTGTGCCCAGTCCTTTTGGCGGTAAGCCCTGGTCTGGTTGGTCGCCTCTACTGATGCACCATGTACCGATAACACAAAGGCCTGTCCGGGTGCATCGCTGGTTGATGGGGCAACACTATAATATTGTACGCTCCCATCAATGCTGCTGATAAACGTCCTCTCGTGATGCCTGGCGGCACTGTGAACATTGATCTCAATCTCAATGCGGTCAACTTCTTCACCGGCATCATTTCTCAGGATCAGGGTGGCCTGCATTTTGTCGCTTTCAGGATCATTTTGAAGAGCAGGGATCTTAAACTTCACCTTTCTTACGGCCATCGGCATAATATGATCGGTTACGGTCTCAGCCGACTCTCCGCTTTCAAAAATGCATTGTATGCTCAGATTGTGGTGGGCGTTTTCTGATGCATTCACCAGCCGTATAGCACCCCATTTGTTGTCTTCTTCACCCGGTATAAGGGAAGGAAGCGTCATATCCCTTGATGACAGCTGAAGCTCCTGGTGCGGAATGACTATCTTGGACGCTACGCGGCCA
>SKOF01000479.1 GCA_007120155.1 Thioalkalivibrio sp.
AGGCTATTTAATGGACGGGGACGGCCGTCCCGTGGGCCGCAATATGGAGCTTCTCCAGGAGATTGACGACCCAGACTTTGTCCACGAAATCGCCCGCTTCAATTGGGAGATCAATGGAGGGGTTTTGGACCGCAACCCCCATCTGCTCAAAGATTTTTTGCAGGACATGGAGGACAAGACCAATAAAGCCCATCAGGCCGCCGATCGCTTGGGTTTAAAGGCCTGTTTTATTGGGATCTTGCCCACCTTAAGAGAGGACATGCTCACAGTGGAGAATATGTCCCCGGTCAATCGCTACTTTGCCTTGACCCAGAGGCTGATTGACCTGCGCCGGGGACAAAAGATCAAAATTCAAATTGAGAGAAATGAGTCCATCTCCCTTGAGCGCAGTGATCTGATGGTGGAGGCGGCGGCCACCTCCCTTCAAGTGCACACTCAGGTCTCCTTAGGTGAGAGTGTTAGCCTCTACAATTGGTCGCAGATTCTGGCCGCCCCCTTGGTGGCCGCCAGTGCCAACTCACCTTTTTTTATGGGGCGAAAACTTTGGGATGAAACTCGCATTCCAGTTTTTGAGCAGGCCGTGCCCATGAGTGATCTGAAGGGCACCGCTTGGCGGGATCCTGTGACATTGGGCCAGGGCTACTGCAAGGACTCTTTGCTCGAGATCTTTCAAGAAAACCATGAGCTCTATCCGGCCATTTTGCCTGTGCTCTTTTCAGATCCCCACGAGCGGCTGCGCCACCTCAAGCTCCTCAATGGACAGGTGTGGCGTTGGAATCGGCCCATTGTCTCTACGGATGACGAGGGGCAAGTGCAGTTACGCATTGAGCTCAGGCCTTTGCCCGCCGGTCCCACCAATGTGGACATGGTGGCCAATATCGCTTTTTACTTGGGGCTGCTGGCATATTATGTGGAGGGAGGCCTGGGCGGTGGAGGCTCAGATCACAGAGGTGGACATCAATCCGGCCCTTCTTCTGGAGAATTAAAGGCTTCATCTTTTTGTCACAAAATCTCATTTGCTGAAATGAAACATAATTTTTATTCCGCCGCCCGCCTGGGCATGAAGGCCCACGTGCATTGGGGAGATCTGGGAGAGGTGAATATGCAAAAGCTTCTTCACGATGTGCTTTTTGCTCAGGCCAAACAGGGGCTCAAGACCATGGGAATTGCGGCTGAGGACATCACCTACTTTATGGATCAGGTGTTGAAGCCCCGCCTGCGCACGGGTTTTACGGGAGCCGCCTGGCAAAAGTCCTTTATCGACACCCATGGCCCTGACTTTCAGGCCATGACTTTGGCCTATCACCAGCTGCAGCGCCAAGGACAGCCCGTCCACCAATGGAGGCTGTGATGGGGAAAGGTAATGGTAATGGTAATGGTAATGGTAATGGTAATGGCAATGGCAATGGCAATGGCAATGAGGTAGGGACAGGAGCTGATAATCCATCTGTATTTGCTACAGGAGCAGGCGCTGGCACAGGAACAGGGGACGCGCCAGGTTCAAAATGGACTGCGGATTTGCTGATTTTAGATCACCTGCCAAAAGAGTTTTTTCAGCTGGGCCCTCAAGAGCTGCACCAACTTTTTCCCGGCCCCACTCTGATTCGCCTACTCAGCTCGCAGCGGCCTTGGTTTTTTGTCTCCACCTTACTTCATGGCAATGAGACCACGGGATTAAAGGCCTTGCAGCAACTGTTGATGGAATATGGCTCAAATCTGCCTTGCTCTCTGCTGCTCTTAATCGGCAATCCGGCGGCGGCCGCCCAGGGGCTGCGCAGCTTGCCTGGGCAGTTGGACCAAAATCGCATTTGGGCGGATGGGGCCTTGCTGGCCACGTCCTGGGCTCAGGCTCTGCTCAAAGAGGTGCTGGCCCATCAACCAATGGCCGCCATTGACATTCACAACACCACCGGCCGAGGTGAACCCTACAGTGTGATCACCCACCTCAATGCCGAGCATATGTTCTTGGCCCGGGAGTTTTCATCCAATGTGGTTCACTTTCGTGAGCCCCACACCACTTTGGTCAACGCCTTAGGCGAGCATATTCCCTCTGTGGTGTTGGAGTGCGGTCCCTCTGAAGGGGACGAAAAACGCAAGGACCACTTGCTCCACTATCTAAAGGCGCTCTTCAGCCGCTCAAATATCGGGCAAACCTCTTTGGTGGAGCCCGGCCTCCATCTATTTGAAAGCCAGGCCCGGGTCTTTGTGGGCGGGCGGTTTGCCTTCGGTCCTCAAGGCAGTGGTGGTTTGTCTTTGGATCCCGATTTGGATTTAAACAATTTTAAATTATTGGCGGCAGGCCAGCTCTGGGGCACCTATGAGTCTCGCAAGGACTTTGAGTTTTTAGTTCGAGACACTCAAGGCCAAGATGTCACAGCTCAGTACTTTGACCTATCCAATGGCGAGATTCGCGTCCGGAAGCCCTTTGTGCCTTCACTGATCACCACCAGTGTGCCGGCCGCCCAAGAGGACTGCCTCTGCTACATTATGAAGCGAATTTAAAAAGGGGGTATTCATGCGCAGCTTGCTCTGGATCTTGGCCACATATTTTCTGCTATCCTTAGTGGCATTGGTGGCTTCAGTCGTAGATCTTCCCCCTTATTTCTATGTGCTTTCTTTTTTGATTTTGCCTCTTGTATTGTTGGGCCGCTTAATAGAGCCGGTTCTTTCAGTCCTTGGTTTGTGGTCCAAAGCTGGAGCCGGGGGATGGATAAGCTACCAAGGCCCCAGTTTCGGCGGGCTCTTGCTTATCGCCATCATTGGATTGATTGTAGCTGGTACTCTCTTGCTGCGGGCTCACTACCAAGGCAAATGATCTATTGATCTCAGGTTTATATAAAAAGTTCTTACCCTCAAAGGCGGACTTTTCGAGAGTCTTTCGGGCTTCTTGCTCCTTGCAGGAGTTACCATGGCCGGCAGTGAGCGAGACACGATCAAAAAGCTCTGCCGGCACATCGCAAGGCCCGCCTCTTATTTTTAATCTAAATTGATCATGCTAGAGGGGATATTCGGCAATAAACCTGCTGAAAAGGTTTTATTTCATATCTACTAACCCTTGTCTGCAGACTCGCCAGCTAACAATCTTAAATATTTTATGACTACAAACGTTAGGTGTTGACGGAATTTTTCGCACTCCAGGATGCCCTGTGTGGC
>SKOF01000092.1 GCA_007120155.1 Thioalkalivibrio sp.
TTGAATCTTGAATCTTGAATCTTGAATCTTGAATCTTGAATCTAGGGAGCTTCCATAAGCTCCAATGCATTGCCGTCCGGATCCCGCACGAATACGGCGGACCGGCCCGACCGGCTCCGGGTATAGGTCACGCCCGCCGCCTCCAGGCGCTGACAGATCCTGTCGAGCCCGGCGACCAGCAGGGCCACGTGCCGGTCACGGCCGCCATGTGCCGGGCGGCCTTTGACGGGATCCGGGTTCGGCAGTTCCAGCAGGTGGATCTGCTGTCCGCCCGCCCCGAGCCAGGCGCCGGGGAACGGCAGATCGGGACGGTCGAGCACGGGCATGTCCAGCACATCCCGGTAGAAGTCCAGCGAGCGCTGCGTGTCGGCGACCAGGAGACTTGCGTGATGGAGACCGCGAAACTGCCCGCTCATGGCTCCGGCTCGGCCGCGAACCCCGGTGCCGGCAACCCGTCGATGCTCACGTTGTTCCTGAGCCGCTGATACGCCACGACCCCTTCGGGCCCCCTGCGACGGGCCCAGGCCTCCAGCGCGTCACGCTGTCCCAGCATGTTCATCTCCGGCACGCCGAACCCGCACGACGTCTGCGTGTGGCGCACGTCCACACGGACGATCTGACGAATGCCCGGAAGATCCGGGAATTGCCGCAGCAGTCCGGGCCAGTCCGGATCTCCCGGGCGCACCACCCGCCCCTGCCCGTACAGGCGCACGATGCCCGGGCCGCCCTCGAAGGCGCAGAACATCAGGGTGATCCGTCCGTTTTCCTTCAAGTGAGCGGCGGTCTCGTTGCCGCTGCCGGTCAGGTCCAGATAGGCCACCGCGTTGGGGCTGAGCATCCGGAAGCTGTCCAGACCCTTGGGCGAGAGGTTCACATGCCCGTTGTCGGCACGCGGCGCGGTGGCCACGAAGTAGACGGGCTGGGCCCGGATGAACGTGGCCTGCGCCGGGGTGATGAAGTTGAGGATCTTGCCCATGGACACTCCGTTGAAGGGCTATGCCAGGCTACCAGCATACCGTTGCAGGCGCGGGTAACGCGACAGCCCCTGCACCTGCAAGGCCTTTCCCCTTCACGTATAATCGCCCCCTTCGCTGAATCGCCGAACCCGACCGCCCATGAACCCCGACCTGGACCGCCTCCAGCCTTATCCGTTTCAGAAACTTGCGGAACTCAAGGCCGGGATCACGCCGCCGGGGGACAGGGAGCATATCGCCCTGTCCATCGGCGAACCCGGGCACCCCGCGCCGGCATTCATCGCCGAGGCCCTGTCGAGCCACCTGCACGGCCTGGCGCGCTACCCGCTCACCCGGGGCGAGGACGCCCTGCGTGAGGTCATCGCCGCCTGGGCGGCGCGGCGTTTCGACCTGCCCGCGGATTCCCTGGATCCGGCCCGCCACGTGTTGCCGGTCAACGGCACCCGGGAGGCCCTGTTCGCTCTGGCCCAGTGCGTGGTGGACCGTACACGCCGCCCGCTGGTGGTGATGCCGAATCCCTTCTACCAGATTTACGAGGGCGCGGCCCTGCTGGCGGGCGCGGAGCCCCATTATCTGAATCTCACCGCCCGGAACCGGTTTCTGCCGGATCTGGAAGCCGTGCCCGCATCGATGTGGGCGCGTTGCCAGCTGCTGTACCTGTGCAGCCCGGGCAACCCGGGCGGCGCCGTCATGGACGAGACCTCCCTGCGCCATGCCATCGAGCTGGCCGAGCGGCACGACTTCGTCATCGCCGCCGACGAGTGCTACTCGGAGATCCACTTCCCGGGCAGCACACCGCCGCCGGGCCTGCTGGGGGCGGCGGCACGCATGGGCAACTCCGGCTACCGGCGCTGCGTGGTGTTCCACAGCCTGTCGAAGCGCTCCAACGTGCCGGGCCTGCGTTCCGGATTCGTCGCCGGGGATGCCGGTATACTGGAGCGCTTCCACCTGTACCGCACCTACCACGGCTGCAGCATGGCCCCGCCCACCCAGGCCGCGAGCCGGGCCGCCTGGTCGGACGAGACCCACGTGGAGGAGAACCGCCGCCTGTACGCCCGCAAGTTCGACGCCATGCTGGAGATCCTGGGGGAAGTGCTGAACGTGCAGCGCCCGGACGCGGGATTCTATCTGTGGCCCGAGACGCCGGTGGACGACGACCGCTTCGCCCGCGAGCTGTTCGCCCGGGAGAACGTGACCGTGCTCCCGGGCAGCTACCTCTCCCGGAGCACGGACGGCACAAACCCCGGCGCCAACCGGGTGCGCATGGCCCTGGTGGCGCCGCTGGACGAATGCATCGAGGCCGCCGGACGCATCCGGCGCTTCATGGAAACCCTTTGACCCATTGCGAGACATGAACGGAGCCACACCATGAGCAAGCTTCAGGAGATCATCAACGAGGCCTTTGATCGCCGCGCAGACATCACCCCGCGCAACGTGGAGACCCACGTGAAGGACGCGGTGCTGGAGGCCATCGACATGCTGGACCGGGGCACCGCCCGCGTGGCCGAGAAAAAGGACGGGGAGTGGATCGTCAACGACTGGCTCAAGAAGGCGGTGCTGCTGTCGTTCCGCATCCATGACAACCAGTTCATCAAGGGCGGTTTCACCAACTACTACGACAAGGTGCCTTCCAAGTATGCCGAAGCCAACTCCCGGGAGTTCCGCGAGGGCGGCGCCCGGGTGGTGCCTCCGGCCACGGCGCGCAAGGGCTCCTACATCGCGCCCGGCGTGGTGCTGATGCCCTCCTACGTCAACATCGGCGCCTACGTGGACACCGGCACCATGGTCGATACCTGGGCCACCGTGGGCTCCTGCGCCCAGATCGGCAGGAACGTGCACCTCTCCGGGGGCGTGGGCATCGGCGGCGTCCTGGAGCCGCTGCAGGCCGCGCCCACCATCATCGAGGACAACTGCTTCATCGGCGCCCGCTCGGAGATCGTCGAGGGCGTGATCGTCGAGGAAGGCTCCGTGATCTCCATGGGCGTGTACATCGGCCAGAGCACCCGCATCTACGACCGGGAGAAGGACGAGGTCCTCTACGGCCGGGTACCCGCAGGCTCCGTCGTGGTCTCGGGCAACCTGCCGTCCAGCGACGGCAAGTACAGCCTGTACTGTGCCGTGATCGTCAAGAAGGTGGACGAGAAGACCCGCTCCAAGGTGGGTCTCAA
>SKOF01000584.1 GCA_007120155.1 Thioalkalivibrio sp.
CAACCCGACACCGGCAAGGTGTTTGACCTCCATTATGGCGCCGAGGTGTACGGACGGCAGGGACGCTCCGGCGATTTGTGGGTGCACCAGCTGTACGCCGGCGTCACATACAAAGACGTTGTGGAACTTCGCGCCGGCCTCTGGGAAGAAGTGATCGGCAGCATTGAACCCCTGCTCTCATCAGGCTCCACCGTTTGGTCGGGCAACGCCCGCCCCATGCCCAAGATACAGATCGGCACACCCGGATACATCGACCTGCCATTCACCCGCGGCTACGCCGAAGGCAGCCTGCTCGTCTCACACGGCTGGTTCACCGACGACCGCTTCGCCAGCAACGTGTGGCTGCACCACAAAAATGCTTACCTGCGCCTCGGTGGCGACCTGCCCGTAAATGTGTACCATGGCATGAATCACTATGTGCAATGGGGCGGCAGCTCACCATTGCAGGAAATGCCCTACCCGTCCGATTTCCAAACCTTCCTGCTTGTGTTTTTCAGCAGGTCAGGCGATTCGGAGGTAGAAGGAACACCAACAGGCTGGGCACAAAATAAATATGGCAACAGCATCGGCTCGCGCAGCTATGGCATCGACATCAAACTCACACGCTTCAAAACAGGCGCCTACCACCAGGATATTTTCGAGGACGGCTCCGGCAAGCGACGACGCAACTTCCCCGACGGACTGTGGGGCGGCTACCTCCGGTTTGCCGATAAAAAAAGACTGGTACAGGCCATCGTTTACGAATGGCTGCACACCAAACACCAAAGCGGCCCCACCCACGACGACGACGAAGGGAACCAGGTCGGTGGCAACGACAACTACTTCAACCATGGTCACTACCAGTCAGGCTGGTCATTCTACGGATTTACCATCGGAACCCCTTTCATCACATCACCTATCCTGAACGATCCGCCAAACCACAGGTTCACAAACAACCGCGTGCTGGCACACCATGTCGGCATAACCGGATTCTTCAGCGAAAAGCTTCAATACAGAAGCCTCATCAGCTACTCCCGCAACTATGGCCGACACAGCATCCCCTTCGAAACACCCCGCGATCAGTATAGCATCATGCTCGAAATGCAATACCCCCTGCCATGGCTCGACATACAGGCCGGCATCACCCTCGCCACCGATATCGGCAACATGTACGGCGACAACCACGGCATCATGATCCATCTGAAAAAACAAGTCACATTTCAACAATAAACCATCACTTTTTATATGACAGGTCGATTTTTTGGTTTTTTTTAACAACAAAGAGGTATCTTTGCCCCAAAGACAGTTTCTAATTTCTAATTTCTAATTTCTGGTTTCTGGTTTCTGGTTTCTGGTTTCTGGTTTCTGGTTTCTAGTTTCTGGTTTCTAATTCAGCAATTCAACAGTCCAACAGTTAAACGATTCAACGATTCAACGATTCAACAGTTAAACAGTTAAACAATTCAACAGATAAACGATTCAAAAATAAATTTCACAGAGTCACACAGAGTTCGACACAGAGTCACACAGAGTTTTTGCGGGCTGTCTTTCAACTCCAAAACAATTCAACAGTTCAACAGTTCAACAATTCAACAGACATCCAACATCTAACATCTAACATCTAACATCTAACATCTAACATCCAACATCTAACATCCAACATCTAACATCCAACATCTAACATCCAACATCCAACATGCACCCCAAAATATACCTTTCACCGCCTCACATGGGCGATCTTGAACCACACTTTGTCCGGCAAGCTTTTGAGTCGAACTGGATTGCCCCGTTGGGGCCATTTGTGGACAACTTCGAGGCTGCCTTGCAGAGCTACGTCGGTGTGCGGCATGCTGCGGTGCTCAACTCCGGGACGGCGGCCATTCACCTGGCATTGAAGATGCTGGGTGTTCAGCCGGGCGACTATGTGATTTGCCAGAGCCTCACTTTTTCGGCGTCGGCCAATCCCATCCGCTACCTGGGCGCCACGCCGGTCTTCGTTGATTCCGAAGCCGACACCTGGAACATGTGTCCGGATGCCCTGGAAGAGGCGATCGAGGCCTGCATAAAAGGGAAAAGTCTCAATGCTGCAGGGAAAGACGCATCTGTTAGTCTGAAGGCACAAATGCCCAAAGCCATCATCCCGGTGCACCTTTACGGGATGCCTGCCAGGATAGATGCGATCATGGCCATTGCTAAAAGGCATAAGATACCTGTGATTGAAGATGCGGCCGAATCCATCGGCTCTAAATACTACGGCCGGCAAACCGGTTCTTTCGGCACCATGGGCATACTGTCGTTTAATGGCAACAAGATCATCACCACCAGCGGCGGCGGGGCCTTGCTGAGTGACGACGAAGGCTATATCAGCCGGGCACGCTTCCTTGCCACCCAGGCACGCGATCCCGCACCCCACTACCAGCACAGCCATGTGGGGTACAACTACCGCATGAGCAATGTGCTGGCCGCCATCGGCTGCGGCCAGATGAAGGTGCTCGACAGCCGCGTCTGCCAGCGGCGCAGAAACTTTAACTTCTACTCCCGCCTGCTGGAAAACCATTCGGGAATCACCTTCCTGCTCGAACCGGAAGGCGCATTCAGCAACCGCTGGCTCACCACCATTCTCGTTGATCCTCACAAGAATGGCGGCATATCCTGTGACAGGATCCGATTGTGTCTCGACGCCGAAAACATCGAATCACGCCCGCTCTGGAAGCCGATGCACCTGCAGCCCGTTTACAAGGGGTTCCCCACCGCCCGCGGCAAAATAGCACAACACCTCTTTAAACATGGCCTCTGCCTGCCCTCCGGCTCAGGCATGACCGACGACGACAGGAGCAGGATCAGCGATGCCCTGCACAAGATCCTGCATAAATAAACAAAGGAGTTTCTAATTTCTAATTTCCAATTTCTAACCTCTAACTTCCAACCTCCAACCATTAAACCATTAAACAATTCAACAATTCAACAGTTCAACAGTTCAACAGTTAAACAATTCAACAGTTAAACAATTAAACAAACCTCCAACCTCTAACCTCTAACTTCCAACCTCCAACCCTAAACCTCCTTCACCATGACCAGGTGATTTTTCTCATCCTTCCTGAAATATTTTACTTCATCCATTGTTTTCTTGATCAGAAAAATGCCCAGCCCGCCGATCG
>SKOF01000049.1 GCA_007120155.1 Thioalkalivibrio sp.
GCGCCCCGTCAGCCTGGGACCTGGGCGCATCCCCAGCCCAAGCCATACGAGACCTCTCACAGCACGCCCGCCGCGAAACCCGCGACCACCGCAGCCGCGAAGTCCGCCCCCCGCGCGCCGCGGCTCCCGCAGACCAATCGTACCTGGTCACCGTCCTGGGCGGCAACCAGGTGACAGTGCAGCCAAATGACACCGTGGTCAACTGCCTCAAGAAGGCCGCGTCAAAGCCGATCCCACTTGCTGAGTATGACCCCGCTGGAAATCCACCTTCCGGCATTCCCTGGCCAGACGGCATTGGATACGGCGATATGATTGTCCCCGGCGTTGGCACACAAAGAGTCTTGCTGGCCTATTATGTCGGTGCGCCGACCACTCTCACAGGCACAGTTATTGCCAGAACCCCTGTGTTAGTACAGGACAAGGTGTTATTGACAGATGATGGCGCCCCTCCCACTGAAGTGGAAGCGTGGGTGATTCGACATGTCTAACCAAGGTAATCCATCGGGTAATATCAAACATCTGCATATTTCTGGGGTCGATTATGGTAGCCCCAGAATCATAGAAGACCATCGAAATACGCTACCTTTGAGGCAGCCAGTTGACATTAGCAATGACGACGCAGTTCTGGGTAGAGTAGACTCTGTAGGAAATCCCGCAGTACCAGTTGGTAGTAAGGTTATTGCCATAACAGGTAGGTCTGTGCCAGTCTTATGGGAACATGATTATCTTGGGTATGAAGAGGGCTTATTGACTCGTAGCTTTGTGGTTCCAGAAGAACCGGCGGAAGGATATACACTTGTCACAGAGGTTAATACTGAAGGTATCTTCAGATTTCCTCGTGGGTCAGGTACTATTGCTTCTGGTGGCGAGCCTGGAATGTCAGGGCAAACTACTAAGACATTTCTACCAGATGGTAATAGGTGGCTCCCCAACTCCACTGAGATTCCTCTCAAGTGCGTGTGGACTACCTACGGTTTTGAAGACCATACATATGGAGTTGAATCCGATTATATTGGGTGGTCAGGAGGTGAGGACCGTCCTGGATCGTCACTATCTTTCAAGAGAACGATGAGAAGCAGATTCAAAAAGAGTAACGGTCAATACTACACTGTGGATGAACAAACCGATAATTATAAAAGTCACAGCACTTCTCCAATGTTTGTTGGAAATAAACACGCTGGCTATGATGCAGTAAAGTTTGAGGTTACGGTCCCAGATAAATACGCTAGAGGCGCATTATTTTTTATAGAATATGATTGGGAGTTTTATTTAGAAAATCCCGATGACCCGTGGGACTATATGTATGCAGAAGATTATTTGTCATGGGCTTTGAATAGACCGTTTTACTGGAACTGGGCTATTTATCAGAATACTTATGTAGCACCATTAGAAAACGAAAGGAGGTATTATCGGTGCGTCATCACTGACCAAGGAAGCTCAAGCGTCCAGAGCAGTGACGCATGGATGGTATATTCTACCAGAACAATCTCGGAGACGGTGCCCCTTATATCCCAGCCTATAGATATGACGGTACACGCAGGTGAAGTTGCTTCAACAGTATTCCGGCATCATTCCATAGCACTAGGAACTTATGCATTATATTATAGGTGGAGAAGAAGGCCCACTCCTAGTGATTCGTGGGAATGGCTAACAGACTCACGAATAAAGTGGCCAACAGTTAGTAAGATTATGCCCCCAGATCAAGAAGACCCAGACAATACTTGGTCTGAGCAATGGCAATGTGTTGTGTCCACTACAAATCTTCAGGAAAGTGACCCAAATGCTGACTACGGGAACAAGTCATCTGACGTCATAACTGTCACTGTCCTTGGGCAGTCCGACACCACCCCGCTTGCTGTGACATCGCCACCTGTGAATGCTTTGGGGTACGCCAATGACAGATTCGGCGCGGCTTTTGCCGTGAGCGCAACAGGCAAGGGACTCTCATATCAATGGCAAACACGTCTCGGTGACGGAACCAACCCTGGTGACACTCCCTGGGAGGATGTGGTTGATGCTACCCTTCCGATTTTAGAGGTTGACCCGGCTTGGGGCGATTCTGCGTTCTATCGTTTCGCCAAGCAATATACGTCTGCTTCGTCTGGCACTAATCGTAGAATTTTCTGGGTCTTCAGAAGAACCTTTGGGGAGCCGTATGGACCGGAGTTCACTGCATGGACGTTTCCAAGTGGACTATCTGTCCTAAGTGTTTTTACCGCAGTTGACTACGGCACTAATATCCCAACAGGGGAGGGCGATCTAAGCTATTTTACAGAGACAGACGATCCTGTTCCTGCTCCAACTTACGCGCCCTTTAGATATTATCGCGATGACTACGAATATGAAGATTCGTGGTTCAACCCACAGAGAGGTTTATGGGCAGACGATGACGCGTCGTATGACGGAGCAATCCGCGTCTGGCAAAAGCCTTATGACTACGGTGATACAGCGGGTGATTGGCCACTTGATCCCTCATCATCACAGATATATTGGAGAATCCCTGCTTTCGGGGATCTCACTGGTCCTGTGAGCGTCCTGCTGGACATCACGGTTCTCGATATAGGAGACTATTGGGGTTCGCCCTACAGACTGGATTGGTGGGAAGAGTATGTGACATCTGAAGGTGAACCTTACCAGGCATCAGCAGACGGCATATGGAATCATTATCTTGATGAGTGGGATATCGCGGTCTATGATTCGCCGCTCATGAAAGATAAGTTTAGAAACTTTTATAGTCCAACAATATTCTCTGAAATTCATCTTTCGGCTTGGCGGGTATTCTATGCAGCAAGCCCGGCGTTCCCATTAAACAAGCCAGATGTGGGTCACATGGATCATCTCGTTGTTGGTAGCGATTTCTATGTTGATGAGTGGGGGTCTCTCTATAGCTATGATCTGGACACAGAAATGCAACTCACTCCTTTTTCTTATAGCCAAGGGCCTGGGGAAGGGTGTTCCTACGGTTTCTGGGGGGTAAATCACCCATTTCCTATCCATGCTATGCTGTCATATAGTGCAACGTTTAGCCGCAGAAAAGACATCCCGTTACCCTTTGCCGTGTCGTCAGCCGATGGCGGTGTTATCCCCGGTGGAGTGCCGACCGTTATCAACTATTGACCTACTACAAAACAAC
>SKOF01000042.1 GCA_007120155.1 Thioalkalivibrio sp.
CGCGTCCTTCGGCGCGGCTGCTTGCCCTGCATAGATGGGAAAGGTGACGTGAACGTAAACCCCAACGCCGCGTCACGATCCGGTGTGACGCGGTGTCACGCAAAACAGGCTCGGGCGGGCGCGACCCGGCCTGCCTTGCCCCTCAGTGCAGGTGCTTGTGCCTTACCTCCTCGGGGCAGGTACTTGTGTTGCCCCCCCCGGGGCAGGTATCGGTTGGACAACAGGATGCAGGAGCGACAGACCATGCCCGACGCCGCAAAAGGTGACGATCCCCGCACGCTGGTCTCCACCGCCTGGCTGGCTGCGCATCTGGCCAACCCTGATCTGCGGGTGATCGATGCAAGCTGGTACCTGCCCGACATGGGCCGCGATGCCCGCGCCGAATACGATGCCGCCCATATCCCCGGCGCCCGCTTCGTCGATATCGACGATCTGTCCGACCAGCGCAGCGCCCTGCCGCACATGGCCCCGCCGGTTGAGAAATTCATGTCCCGGATGCGCGGCATGGGCATCGGAGACGGGCATCAGGTGGTCGTCTATGACGGCATGGGCATCTTCTCGGCCGCGCGGGTCTGGTGGCTGTTCCGGCTGATGGGCAAGCAGGATGTTGCCGTTCTGGATGGCGGCTTTCCGAAATGGCAGGCCGAGGGCCACCCGGTCGAGGACATGCCACCCGTGGTGCGGGACCGCCACATCACCGTCCAGCGCCAGGCGCATCTGGTCAAGGATGTCAGCCAGGTCGCCTCGGCCTCGAAACTGGGCGACTGGCAGATCGTCGATGCCCGCGCCCCCGAGCGCTTTCGCGGCGAAGCGCCCGAGCCCCGCCCGGGCCTGCGCGCCGGCCATATCCCGGGCGCGCTGAACCTGCCCTTCATGCGACTGCTGAATTCGGACATGACGATGAAGGATGAAACCGGCCTCAGCGCCGCCCTGGCCGAGGCCGGGGTGGATCTGGACCGCCCCGTCATCACCTCCTGCGGCTCTGGTGTGACCGCGGCGGTGATTTCCCTGGCGCTGGAACGGCTGGGCCACCGTCGGCACGCGCTCTATGACGGGTCCTGGACGGAATGGGGCATGTATCCGGACCTGCCGATCGAGAAGGGCTGAGCGGTGTTCGCCTTCAAGGCCGGCGAAACCGTCCGTTACCGGATCACCTGGCTGGAGATGACAGCCCGGCCACGCTTCGACTGGCCGAAACTGCCGCTGGGCTCGGACGGGATGCTGCTGCGCGCCACGACCCCGCCGGGCTGGTATCTGCGCGCGCTCTATGACGCAGTGGGGCGCGACCATGCCTGGACCGACCTGCACGATGTCCCCGAGGCCGATCTGACCGCCTGGGTGCAGGACATGGATGTCGCGCTTTACACGCTGATGACCGAGGGCTGGCCAGCCGGGTTCTTCCTGCTGGACGGGCGCGAGGCCGGGATCTGTGACCTGGCCTATTTCGGCCTCGTTCCTCAGGCGATCGGGCGCGGCCTGGGCTGGTGGCTCCTGCAATCGGCGGTGCTGACCGGCTGGGAACGGCCCGGAACCGAACGCATGACCGTAAACACCTGCACGCTGGACCATCCTCGCGCGCTGATCCAGTATCAGCGGGCGGGTTTCGTGCCCGTTCGTACCGAAGAGCGCGAGCGGGTCCTGACCCGTGACCACGTCTTTCACCAACCCCTGCTGTGAGCGCCCTGACCATGTTCGACCGCCTCCCCGCCCCCCAGCCCGACGGTATCCTGCAGGTCATGGCCGCCTTCCGCGCCGACCCGCGTGACAGCAAGGTCGATCTCGGCGTCGGTGTCTACAAGGATGCCGACGGCAACACGCCGGTGATGGGCGCGGTCAAGCGCGCCGAGGCACGGCTGGTCGAGGCGCAGGACACCAAGACCTATACCGCGCTGGCCGGTGATCCGGCCTTTCATCAGGCGATGGCCGCGCTGCTGCTGGGCGGCGTCACGCCCGCGGCGCGCCTGGCCGCAGCCGCGGCGACCGGCGGAACCGGCGCTGTGCGGCTGGGCTTAGAGCTGATCCGCGCCGCCAACCCCGCCGCCCGGCTCTGGATCAGCCGGCCCACATGGCCCAATCACATCACCATCGCCGAGGCCGTGGGCCTCGCCTGGTCGCCCTATCGCTATCTCGATGCCGAGGCCGGGGCACTGGACCGCACCGGCATGATGGCCGATCTGGAACAGGCCGCGGCGGGCGATGTGGTGGTCCTGCACGGCTGCTGCCACAATCCCACCGGTGTTGATCCGGACCTGTCGGACTGGGCCGAGATCGCGGCGCTGTGCGAGCGCCGCGGCCTGATCCCGATGGTCGATATCGCCTATCAGGGCTTCGGCGAGGGGCTGGATGCCGATGCCGCCGGGCTGCGCCATCTGGCGTCGCGGCTGGAGCGGGTGATCATCGCCGCCTCGGGCGCCAAGAATTTCGGCATGTATCGCGAACGGGTCGGCATCGCGATGGTGATCACCCCCGAGGCAGAGCGCGACGTGGTGCAGGCCACGCTGGCCGCGCTCAACCGCGCCTCGATCAGCTTTCCGCCCGACCATGGCGCCCGCGTGGTGACCACCATCCTGACCGACCCGGCGCTGAAGGCCGACTGGGCCGATGAGCTCGAGGCGATGCGCCAGCGCATCCAGCGCCTGCGCGAGGGGCTGGCCGAAGCCGTGCGCGCCGAAACCGGGTCAGACCGCATGGGCTTTGTCGCCGCGCAAAAGGGCATGTTCTCGACCCTGCCCCTGACCGAGGCCCAGATCGCCGCGCTGCGCGAGGATCACGGCGTCTATGCGGTGGGCGGCGGCCGGGTCAACATGGCCGGCCTGACCGAGGAGAGCCTGCCGCAAGTCGCCCGCGCGCTGGCCGCTGTGCTGCGCAGCTGATCCCCGGCGCAGCCGCGTCCGGGCATGGCACCGGGTCCTGATTCCTGTCAGCATGCCGGGCCGAGCGCGCTTGGCTTCGCTTCTCATCTGCACGCCGACGCCCTGAACACAGAGGCCTAGGACACAGGGGCCGAGGACACAGGGAGCGAGGGACCGGGCGCAACAGGAACCGACCCCTCCCCAGGTCGGCACTCAGGCTGTCGATGGCGGCGGGTTTGTGCTGTATCGCGCGAGGCTTTCCCAGATCCGTGCGA
>SKOF01000348.1 GCA_007120155.1 Thioalkalivibrio sp.
AAAATCAACTCGCCGGCCACCTCCCGCAATGCCGGCCAGCCGGGCTGATAATCCAGCACACCGTCGCTCACCCGGGCGCGGACTTCGAAGGTGTCGTCATCACCCTCCAGAGGGAACTTCCTGAACGGGCCGCTGAACACGAGCCGCCCGTCCAGCACCCGGCCATCCACGATACTGCGGCTCAGCCACCGGTAGGTGGGTTCCGGCATGATGCCCACCGGCAGGTACCGCGCGGCGCGGCTGCCGTCGCCATCGGCGAAATCCACCTCCAGATCCATGCGCGGCTCCGGCCCCAGATCCAGGACAAGGCGGCCTTTCGCCCGCACATCCTCGTTGTGCACACGCAGATCCTCGCTGGTCACCCGATAACCGTCCCCGTGCCGTGTCCAGCCGACGCTACCCCTGACCGCGGACGCCCACAGACTGTCCGCGAACAACCAGGGGACATCCACCCGCATGTGTCGGCTGTTCAGACTGACCTCCCCGCCATCGCGGTAGACGCTGAAATCGCCGCTCAGTCCGTGCACGGCGGGCAGGCGTTCATGGGGCTCCACCGCCAGTTCCCGGAACGCGCCGGTGGCGGCGAACTGCGGCTCTCCGGACTCCGCCAACTGCCCGTGAAATCGCACCCGGGGCAGTTCGCCCGCGGGCCGAAGCCCCGCGAGCAGGCTGCGCTGTCCGGCGTCGAGGATATCCTGGGACAGAACCAGCGGCAGAAGATGTCCCACCCGGACACCCTCCGCTTCTCCCCAAAAGCGCCGTGTACCCTCCACCTCCTCGTGGAAGAGGGACAATCCCATGTCCACTGAGGGGCGGCCGGCATGCTGCAGCTGCAACCGATGCAGCCTGAGCTGCCAACGCCCGCTGCCGCGCTGTTCCCAGAGGGCATCGACGGCCAGCCTTTCCAGGTGTACCGGTTCCGGCGCCGGTTCGCTCTCCTCCGGCCCCGGCGGCGCCAGACGCAGATCCGCCGCCTGCACCCGCGTACGCACCCGGTCCGGCCGTCCGGCGGCGATACGGCTCCACATCTCCATGTCCACCACCCCGGACCGCATGTTGATCCGTCGCGCCAGGGCGTCGTCGGGCAGGGCATCGATCACGATCCCCTGCCCCCGCACGTGCACCTGACCCCGCCAGCTCTCCAGGACCTCCGGGTCGCCGGTCACATCCACGCCCACGGTCAGATCCCGCCCCAGCTCCGGAGGAAGGAACACCTGACCGGCCAGGCGCAGGGTATCCGCGCCCACCGCCACGCCCAGATTCAGGTCATCGAAGCGGTAGTCCAGGTCCATCACCCGGTCGGTATAGCGCAACCGGCTGGACTGCAGCCGGAAGGTGGTGCCTGCCAGCATCTCCAGCACCTGGGCACCGCCGTCCCGGACCGGCGTTTCGTTGTCCGCCGCCACCGCGCCGGCGCCCGACACCCGGATCAGACCCTCGGCGTCCCGGTGCACATGCACGTCCGCGCCCAGCACGCGGACCGAATGGAAACGCAGCTGGCGCTGCCAGAGGCTGTGCCACAGACGCACGCCCAGATCGAGTCGATCCACCTGCAGCAGCGGCGGACCCGGCTCATCCCCGAAGATGGCCACCTGATCCAGGTGTATCCGCGGACCCAGCAGGCGCCAGCCCGCATCCAGCGCGCCGATCTCCACCCTGTAACCCAGGCGATCCCCCAGTTCGAGGGCCACCTGCTCCCGGTAGTCGGCCGCCAGGGGCAGGGCAAGGCGCAGGGCCGTGACCAGCACCGCCAGGAGGATCAGGCCACCTGCCGTGAACCAGATGCCCGCGGCCTTCAACCGGCTGAGCCCGCCGCGCCACGCCACGCGCCAGCCCCCCGCCCGCCCGCGCGGCGTGCCTCCGGTCTCCTGATGCCTTGACTCACTATCCCGCATATCTCACCACACCCGGGGATGCGCGCCGATTCGCCCGCAGTGACACGGTGTACCCGCCCCGGCAGCCAGGTCTGTCCCGCGCCACATGGCCCGGCGGATCAGCGTACCCGCTTCGTTCAGCGGCAAGAAATGCAGGTTGGACATGCCGAATCGTAAATCCCTGTCACCCGGTCAGAGCAGCACCACGTCGAACTGCTCCTGGGTATAGAGACTCTCCACCTGGAAACGAATGGGAATGCCGATGAATTCCTGCAACTGCGCGACGCTGGCGGATTCCTCGTCCAGCAGCAGGTCCACCACCGTCTGGGACGCCAGCACCAGCAGCTCCTTGGCGTCGAACTGGCGTGCCTCCCGCATGATCTCGCGGAACATCTCGTAGCAGACGGTCTCGGCGGACTTGAGATAGCCCCGTCCCGTACACATCGGGCAGGGCTCGCACAGCAGCCTCTCCAGACTCTCGCGCGTGCGCTTGCGGGTCATCTCCACCAGCCCCAGGGGCGAGACCTCGCAGAGCTGGCTCTTGGCGTGATCCTTCTCGAGCGCCTTCTCCAGCGCACGGAACACCTGGCGCTTGTGTTCCTCCTGGAGCATGTCAATGAAGTCGATGATGATGATGCCGCCCAGGTTGCGAAGCCGCAGCTGCCGCACGATGGCCTGGGCCGCCTCCAGGTTGGTCTTGAAGATCGTCTCTTCCAGGTTGCGATGCCCCACGAACCCGCCGGTGTTGATATCGATCGTGGTCATGGCCTCGGTCTGGTCAAAGATGAGGTAGCCGCCGGATTTCAGCTCCACCTTTCGCTCCAGTGCCTTCTGGATCTCGTCCTCCACGTTGTAGAGATCGAAGATGGGCCGCTCGCCGGGATAATGCTCGATGCGCGGCATCAGTTCGGGCACATACGTCTCTGCAAACTCCAGCACCTTCTGCGCCGTCTCCCGGGAGTCGATACGGATCTTCTCCAGCTCCACGCCCACCATGTCGCGAAGAATGCGCACGGCCAGCGGCAGATCCATGTAGACCTCGGAACCCGGCGGCACCGAAGCGGTCCGTTCGCTGATGGAGTGCCAGAGCTTGTGCAGGAAATCCACGTCATTGCGCATGGACTCCTCGCTGGCCACATCGGCGGCAGTGCGCACGATGAAACCGTGGCCCTGCCCCTGTTCGGCCAGGATGCCCTCCATGAAACCTTTCAGCCGCGCGCGGTCGGTCTCGTCCTCGATGCGCGTGGATACACCCACGTTCGGGTTGTTGGGCATGAGCACCAGGTACCGGGAGGGCACGGTGATGTAGGTGGTCAGGCGCGCACCCTTGGTACCGATGGGATCCTTGATCACCTGAACCAGGATATCCTGCCCTTCACGCAGCAGCCGCTGGATGGGCTCGGTCGGCTTGCTCTCGCCATAGGGCAGTTCCTCACGCTCCACCGGCGCCACATCCGATGCGTGCAGGAAGGCGGCCCGTTCCAGTCCGATGTCCACGAAGGCGGCGTCCATGCCCGGCAGCACACGGCTCACCCGGCCCTTGTAGATGTTGCCCACGAGACCACGCCGGCGGGCGCGTTCCATGTTCAACTCCACCAGCACGCCGTTCTCCACCAGGGCAACCCGGGTTTCCTGGGGGGTGACGTTCATCAGTATCTCGGTACCCATCATCGGTTCTGGTCCCTTTCCCGGCCGATCAGCGCCGCCCCCCATGGGCCACGCCGAATGCCTCCAGTAATTGTCCGGTCTCGTAAAGAGGCAACCCCACCACACCGGTGTAGCTGCCCTCAAGATGTTCAACGAACAGCGCGCCCAGCCCCTGGATGCCGTAGGCGCCGGCCTTGTCGGCAGGCTCGCCGCTGTCCCAGTACAAGCCGATCTCGCGGGGCGCCAGGGTGCGAAACCGCACACGCGTCACGGAGAGGCGTACCGCCTCGCGCTCCCCGTGCAGCAGGGCCACGGCGGAGAACACGCGATGCGTGCTGCCCGACAGTCGCCCCAGCATATCCAGGGCATCGTCCCGGTCCACGGGCTTTCCCAGTATGGCCCCGTCCAGGCTCACCACGGTATCGGCCCCCAGCACCGGCTGTCCGCTTCCCTGGGCCCTCCATCCCGCCCGCGCCTTCTCAAGCGCCATGCGCCGTGCGAAGTCCTCCGGCGCCTCACCGTCGAGGGGCGTCTCGTCCACATCCACCGGACACACCCGGTAGCTGACGCCGATCTGTTCCAGGAGTTCGCGGCGGCGGGGGGAGGAGGAAGCCAGGATAAGCATGGGAGTTCCTGGGGGACTTTGGGCTGAACAAGGCTAAGGCGGAACCGGGGCGCCGGAAGTGCGAAGTGTGAATTGGGAAGTGAGAAGTGAATGACCGGAACGGCCAGAAGCTGGACAAGGCCACCGCTTTCCTATTCGCACTTCCCAATTCCCACTTCGCACTTCATTTCCCCCTTCCCAATTCACACTTCCCACTTCATTCACGATGGTACGGGTGCCCCCGCAACAGGCTCCACGCCCGGTAGATCTGCTCGGCGACGATCACGCGCACCAGTGGGTGCGGAAACGTGAGCGGTGACAGTGACCAGACGAGATCGGCGCGGGCGCGGCAGGCAGCGGTCAGACCCTCGGGGCCGCCCACCAGCAGCGCCACATCCCGGCCGGCATGCATCCAGTCGTCCAGGCATTTCGACAGTTCGGCAGTGGAAAAAGTGCGTCCCCGTTCGTCCAGCGCAACGACCTGGCAGTCCTTCGGGATCGCATCCAGCATGCGGGCGCCCTCCACCTCCGCGATGCGGGCGAGATCCGCATTCCTGCCGCGCCTGTTGGCCGGGATCTCCTTCAGATGCAAGCTGCACTCGCCGGGCAGGCGCCCGGCATATTCCCGGTAGGCCTCGACAACCCAGGCGGGCATGCGCTCGCCCACCGCCACGAGATGGATGCGCATCAGTACCCCGTGTCACCCGCTGGATGCATGTCAAGGCCCCGCGCAGCCATGCCGAATGCAGGATATTCACGGGGCACGACACTAACCCCGCAGCCGCTTGACCTTGCTGACCGGCTCGGATGCCTCGGCGGCCGGGGCATCGGTGAGCCAGAGCTTCTCCAGGTTGTAGAAATCACGCACCCGGGGCAGCATCACGTGTACCACCACATCATTGAGGTCCACCAGCACCCACTCGTTGTCCCCCTCCCCCTCGGTACCCAACGGCATCACGCCCGCCGCCTTGGCCTGGACGGCCACGTTATCGGCCAGCGCCTTCACGTGTCGGTCCGAGGTGCCGCTGGCGATCACCATCATGTCGGTGATGGTGGTCTTGCCACGCACATCGATGACCTTGATGTCCTGACCCTTGAGGTCCTCCAGGGCCTTGATCACCAACTCGGTGAGTGCTTCAGTCTGCATGTCTACCCCGTATACGGATGGCGGTTTCAGGCAAGGCGCGTGGCCTCGTCCCGGGCATGTGTCACGTAAAGCCCCTGCATGCGGATGTATTCGAGCACGCTGTCGGGCATGAGATAACGCGGGCTTTCGCCCCTGCGCAGCATGGCACGGATGGCGGTGCCCGAAAGATCCAGTGGCGTCACCGGATGGAAGAACACCGCGCCCGCGGGCCGGCGGCGCAGATCGTCCGGATCCCGGGTGGCGGCCCGGGTGAGCGGGTCGCCGGGGCCACGGGGGGCAGCGCTGCCGGGCCGGTGCACCACCAGGATGTGGGCAAGCGTGAGAATGTCCTGCCAGCGATGCCAGGAGGCAAGCCCCGCAAAGGCATCCATCCCCATCATCAGACACAGCGGGACGTCGGTGCCCAGTTCCGTGCGCAGGCTCTCCAGGGTGTCGACGCTGTAGGACGGGCCTTCCCGGTCCAGCTCACGCCGGTCCATACGGAATCCCGGCTGACCCGTGATCGCGCGCTCCACCATGGCGAGACGGTGCTCCACCGGGGCCTCCGGCGCATGCCGGTGCGGCGGGATGCGGCAGGGCACGAAACGCACCTCGTCCAGTTGCAGCTGTTCCATCACCTCCAGCGCGGGACGCAGATGCCCGAAATGAACGGGGTCGAAGGTGCCGCCGAAGATACCGATCATGAAGGCAGTGGCAAGCGGCAAGCGGCAAGCGGCAAGGACTGCTTTCCTTGCCACTTGCCACTTGCCACTTGAGACTGGGCGTCAGCCCCGTACATGCCCGTCTCCCAGCACGACGTACTTCAGCGTGGTGAGGCCCTCCAGACCCACCGGCCCGCGCGCATGGAGCTTGTCCGTACTGATGCCGATCTCGGCGCCGAGGCCGTATTCGAATCCGTCGGCGAAACGGGTGGAGGCGTTGACCATCACGGAACTGGAGTCCACCTCACGCAGGAAACGACGGGCGCGGGTGTAGTCCTCGGTGACGATGCTGTCGGTATGGTGGGAGCCGTAGGTGTTGATGTGCTCGATGGCGGCATCGAGACCGTCCACCACCCGTACCGCCAGCACGGGGGCGAGGTACTCCTCGCTCCAGTCCTGCTCCGTGGCCTCGTTGATGCCGGAGAGAATGGCACGACTGGCCTCGCAACCGCGAAGCTCCACGCCCTTCTCGGCAAATGCGTCTCCCAGCCGCGGCAGGATGAGTTTGGCCACACCGCGGCTCACCAGCAGGGTCTCCATGGTGTTGCAGGTGCCATAACGCTGGGTCTTGGCATTGACGGCCACGCGCACGGCCTTGTCAGGATCGGCACCGTCATCCACGTAGACGTGGCACACGCCGTCCAGATGCTTGATGACAGGGATGAGCGACTCCTCGCTGACGCGGGCGATGAGCCCCTTGCCGCCCCGGGGCACGATCACGTCCACGGAGTCCTTGAGCCTGAGCAGCGCACCCACGGCCGCCCGGTCGGTGGTGGCCACCACCTGCACCGCGTCCATGGGCAGACCCGCCCGCTCCAGACCCGCGCGTATGCAGTCGGCCAGGGCCCCGTTCGAATGGAACGCCTCGGAGCCGCCACGCAGGATACAGGCGTTGCCGGACTTCAGGCACAACCCTGCCGCATCCACAGTGACGTTGGGGCGGGATTCGTAGATAATGCCGATCACCCCCAGGGGCACGCGCATGCGCCCCACCTGGATGCCGCTGGGCCGGTAGTTGAGATCGGAGATGGCCCCCACCGGATCGGCGAGCGCGGCGATCTGACGAAGGCCCTCGGCCATCACCGCGATGCGCTCCGGCGTGAATGCAAGGCGGTCCAGCAGGGCATCATCGAGGCCGTTCTGCTGCCCCGCCTCCAGATCCTTGCGGTTCTCCGCCATCAGCGCCTCGGCGCGGCCCTCGATGATCTCCGCCATGGCCAGCAGGGCCGCGTCCTTCACGCCGGTCTCCGCCCGGGCCAGCGCCCGCGAGGCCACCCGGGCACGCCGCCCCATCTCCACCATGTGAAGCTCGATATCACCCACCACGTTGTCCGCCACAGCGTTCATGGAAATACTTCTCCTGTCCGGGCATGAGGGCCTTACGCCTCCCGCATACCGCGTCTCGCATCCCGGGTCGGGCCCTCGAACAGGGCACGGCCCGCAATGCCTGTCGTCAATTGTAACAACTCGTCCCAGGCGCTGCCCGGTGCCTGACCCTTGATGGCCCGATCCACCAGAGCACAGCGTGACAGCAGGGCCCGCCAGCCCCCCACCGGGTGCCGGGAAAGGGCCTTCCTGACCAGTGGCTGCCGGCGCGACCAGACACCCTTCATGGCTTGGGCAGGGGCCGTGCCCGCGTGGACTTTTTCCGAAATATCCGCCAGTTGCCGCACCTCCCGGGTCAAGGCCCAGAGGATCAGCACCGCCTCCACCCCTTCGCCGCGCAGACCGTTGAGCACATGTACCGCGCGGGTGATATCGCCGGACAGGGCCGCGTCGGCCAGGTCGTAGATGGTATAGCGGGCCGAGTCACTGACCGCCTCAAGCACCCCGTCGGCATCCAGCGGGCCCGCGCCCCGCAGCAGGGCGAGCTTTTCCACCTCCTGTGCGGCCGCCATCAGGTTGCCTTCCACCCGTTCCGCCAACAGGCGCACGGCCGGCCCGTCGGGCTGCAATCCCCGGGCGCGCAGCCGACGGGTGATCCAGCTGGCGGTTTCCGACAGGGACAGGGGCCAGACCTGTATCATCACCCCGGCCTGCTCCAGAGCCTTGACCCACTTGCTGTTCTGAACGCCGCGATCCAGCTTGCCGGCATGCACCATGAGCAGGGTGTCCTCGGCGGGCCGCCCCGCAAAGGCTTCCAGCACCCGGCTCCCCTGGGGGCCCGGCTTGCCGGTGGGCAACCGTACCTCCAGGATGCGCTGCTCGGCGAACAGCGACAGGCTGTCCGAGGCCGCCTCCACCTGCCCCCAGTCGAAACCCTTCTCGACGGTGAATACCTCGCGCTCGGTGAACCCCCGGGTCCTGGCAGCGGCGCGCACCGCGTCCGCCGCCTCCATAAGCTGCAGGGGCTCGTCGCCCGTGAACAGATACACGGGGGCGAGGCCCTCTTCCAGGTGACGTGCCAACTGTTCGGGTTTCAGCCGCATACGGATCAGGTTGAATGATTAATGGACAGGATTGACAGGATTTTTCAGGATTCACGGAATGAACAACAGAATTGAGTAGACAGGATCAACCTGCTCTACAGGATCAAAAGAATGATCCATCAGAACCCTGTGAAACCTGTCCAGTATTTTTTGGTTTTCAGCATCTGTAAATCCTGAAAAATCCTGGCCATTCCAGGGAAGTCACTGCGTCGCCGCCTGCAATCGGAACATCACCAACTGGGCAAGATCCCGGTGCATCGCTTCCCGCAGGGACTGTTCCTGCCCGGCCTGACTCAGCACCTGCAGCGGGTCGTGGACGTATTCACGGGTGATGCTGAGCGTCACCGGCTCAAGCGCCCACTCATCGCCGCGCCCGCGCACTTCATACTCGAGCACCAGATACAGTTCATACTCGCTCACCCGCGCGTCCCCGCCCACGGAGAGCACCCGCCGGCCCGACTCCAGATGCCGCACGCGAAACTCCGCCGTGGACGCCTGACGGCTGTCCACCAGCGTGACGCCACCGGCAGTCAGCAGGATGGAGAGTTCGCGTGCGAAACCATGCCCGGCACTCACGCCGGTGATCTGCGTGCGTTCCATCTGCGGCGGCAGTTCAGGAGGGCCGCGCAGCTGAAAGCCGCATGAAGCAAGGAGCAGAGACAAGAGGCAAGAGACAAGACACAGGAAAAGCCGAACCGCCTGGGGGCGGGCGTGTCTCTTGCCTCTTGTCTCTTGCATCTTGTCTCTCACTTCACCACTACATTCACGAGCCGTCCCGGTACAACGATCATCTTCACCACCGTCCTGCCTTCGATGTGCCGCTGCACATTCTCATCAGCAAGCGCGGCTTCCTCGACCGCGGGGCGATCGGCATCGGCGGCCACCTGGACCTGGCCGCGCAGCTTGCCGTTGACCTGCACCACCAGTTCCACGGTATCGCTTTCGAGCGCTGATTCGTCCACTCGCGGCCAGCGTTCGTCCACGGCGGCACCGTCATGGCCCAGTTCCCGCCAGAGCGCATGGGCGATGTGGGGCACGATGGGGGCAAGCATGAGCACGGTGATCTCCAGTGCCTCCTGCATCACGGCGCGGCCCTGGGCGCTGGTGTCCTCGAAACGGCCCAGTTCGTTCATCAGTTCCATGCACGCGGCAATGGCCGTATTGAAGGTGTAACGCCGCCCGACGTCATCGCTCACCTTGGCGAGCGTCTGGTGCAGCTTGCGGCGCAGCGCCTGTTGTTCGGCAGTGAGCGCCGACGTGTCGAGCGCGGGCGCGCGGCCACCCTGGACATGCCCGTAAACCTGCTTCCACAGGCGCCGCAGGAAGCGATGTGCCCCCTCCACCGCCGAGTCCGACCATTCCAGCGACAACTCCGGCGGCGCGGCGAACATCATGAACAGGCGTACGGTGTCCGCGCCGTAGCGTTGGATCAGCGATTCCGGGTCCACGGTGTTGCCCTTGGACTTGGACATCTTCGCCCCGTCCTTGAGCACCATGCCCTGGGTGAGCAGGCGGGTGAAGGGCTCGTCGCCGTCCACGAGGCCCTCGTCGCGCATGAGCTTGTGGAAGAAGCGCGCATAGAGCAGATGCAGCACCGCGTGCTCGATGCCGCCGATGTACTGATCCACCGGCAGCCAGTGGCGGGCACGATCGTCCAGCATGGCATCATCCGCATCCGGGCAGGCATAACGCGCGTAATACCAGGAGGACTCGAAGAAGGTATCGAAGGTGTCCGTCTCCCGCTCCGCCTTGCCGCCGCACCCGGGGCAGGTGGTCTCGTAGAACCCGGGCATCTTCTTGATGGGCGACCCCAGTCCGTCAAAGGCCACGTCCTCGGGCAGTACCACCGGGAGATCCTCCTCCGGTACCGGCACCGGGCCGCAGTCCGGGCAATTGATCACCGGGATCGGGCAGCCCCAGTAGCGCTGGCGCGACACGCCCCAGTCCCGCAGCCGATAGTTCACCCGGCGGCGACCCTTGTCCGCCTTCTCCAGGAAATCGGCGATGGCATCGAAGGCCTGATCCGAGGAAAGCCCGTTGAACTGGGCCGATTCCACCAGCACGCCCTTGTCGGTGAAGGCACCCTGCTCCAGATCCACTTCCACGCCATCCTCGGCGGGGATGATCACCTGCCGGATGGGCAGGTCGAACTGTTTCGCAAACGCCCAGTCCCGTTCGTCGTGGGCGGGTACCGCCATCACCGCGCCGGTGCCGTATTCCATCAGCACGAAGTTGGCCACCCAGATGGGCACCGGCTCGCCGGTGATCGGATGCACGGCCTTCAGGCCCGTATCCATGCCCTGCTTTTCAAGCGTCGCCATGTCCGCCTCGGAGACCTTGGTATGGCGGCACTGTTCGATGAATTCGGCGAGCCTCGCATCATCCCCGGCGGCCTTGACCGCGAGCGGGTGCTCAGGGGCCAGGCCCACGTAGCTCACGCCCATGAGCGTGTCGGGCCGGGTGGTGTAGACGGTGAGCGGCGCCTCGCCCTCGACCGCGAATTCCAGTTCCACGCCCTCGGAGCGGCCGATCCAGTTGCGCTGCATGGTGCGCACCTGATCCGGCCACGCGTCCAGGCCGTCCAACCCCTTGAGCAGTTCATCGGCGTAGTCCGTGATGCGCAGGAACCACTGGGGAATCTCGCGGCGCTCCACCGGCGCGCCCGAGCGCCAGCCCTTGCCATCGATCACCTGCTCGTTGGCCAGCACGGTCTGGTCCACCGGATCCCAGTTCACCATCGCGGTCTTCTTGTAGGCCAGACCCTTTTTCATCAGCCGGGTGAACAACCACTGCTCCCAGCGATAGTACTCGGGCCGGCAGGTGGCCAGTTCCCGGTCCCAGTCATAACCGAAACCAAGGCGCTTCAACTGCCCGCGCATGTAGTCGATGTTCTCGTAGGTCCATTGGGCCGGAGGCACGCCGTGCTGGATGGCGGCGTTCTCCGCCGGCAGGCCGAACGCGTCCCATCCCATCGGTTGCAGGACATTCCTGCCCTGCATGCGCTGATAGCGGGCAATCACATCGCCGATGGTGTAGTTGCGCACATGGCCCATGTGCAGCCGCCCGGAGGGGTACGGGAACATGGACAGGCAATAGAAGGGCTCCCCCGGGGCATCCTCCCGGGCGCGAAACGTGCCATTTTCCTCCCACCAGTCAATGGCTTGTCGTTCCAGTGGTTCGGG
>SKOF01000300.1 GCA_007120155.1 Thioalkalivibrio sp.
CGTGGCCTCAGTGTATCGACAAGGCCCGTGGATTTCGAGCGGGTCCCGCGGGTTCGCGGATATCCTGCACGGACCACAACGGATTCGAAGAGGACCGGTAGCCACAGAGGGCACAGAGATGGGGAAAAGGCTGCGCCGTGTCTCGGGTGCCCGCCCCCTGGATGGCGTGCCTCGGCGCAGGGTGCCGGGGCGAAGGCCTGCCCGTACGAACGGAAAACCTGATGCGCCACAGAGGGCACAGAGGTCACAGAGAAAAGACAAGGCGGTGCACGGTATCGGGTGCCGCCCCCTGGATGGTGTTCCTCGGCGCAGGGTGCCGGGTCGAAGCGCCTGCCGGTACGAACGGAAAACCTGATGAGCCACAGAGGGCACAGAGGACACAGAGAAAAGACAAGGCTGTGCACGGTATCGGGTGCCTGCCCCCTGGATGGCGTTCCTCTGTGCATTCAGTGGTTTCTCGATCCTCTGTGACCTCTGTGGCCAAAAACAGCCTTTTTCCCTCTGCGGCTCAAACGCGAATGCTCAACCCAGCAGCGTGCGCCGGTTGCTGCTCCATCCCATGGTGTGAGCGGACCGCCCTTGATTTCTCTTTTTATCCAGTGTGTTCCACCAATTTCGTGAAGCAGTTTGGGAGCTGTGCTATGTTCAGAAGGTGATGATGGATGTGGCGGCGGGCCCGGATGGTCGAACCACGACGCCTGCTGCACCTCCGCCGGAACAACAAGAAGAACAATCGTAGCGGGAACGCAGTCTCGCACACCCCGACCCGGGGGATGCCGGGCTGTCCGTGGTGAGGTCTGCTGTAATGGACGACGAAGGGCAAGACGGCCCGCGGGCCGGTCTGGGCGGACGCCGTCACCTGCCGGTGATCCTGGTGCTTTGCGCGGGCATCCTTCTGTCGCTTGCCGTCTTCCTGTTGCTGCGCGCTCAGGATCGCTCGCTGCTGGAGGCCCAGTTCAACGTGCATGCCGCCCAGCATGCCGCGTTGCTCCAGAAGAATATCGACCTCAACCTGGGCATCATCCGCGCGGCCGGCGCGCTGCATGCGACCCCGGAGCCGGTCGGACACCGCGCGTTCGCTACCTACATCAATGAGATCCGGACGGGACACGGTGCCGGAGAGGTCCAGGCACTGGTCTGGGCCCCGCGTGTGCGGCACGCGGAGCGCGAGGCCTTCGAGGAGGCCGCCCGTGCCGAGGGGCTGGCCGGGTTCCGCATCAACGAACGCGATAAGTCGGGTGAATGGCTGCCGGCTGGCCGGCGCGACACGTACTTCCCGATCCGCTACCTCGTGCCCTTGGAAGGGCATGAGCGGGCCCTGGGCTTCGATATCGCGTCGGAGGTCGTTCGCCGCGAGGGTCTGGAGCGGGCCCGCGACAGCGGCGAAAAGGTCACCACCGGGCGCATCGTGTCCGCGGGAGATCCCGGTGGTCGGGGCGGTGTGCTGGTGCTGCGGCCCGTTTACGCGCCCGGTCCGGCGCCTGACAGCGTCGAGGCGCTGCGCGAGGCCCTGACGGGTTTCGTGGTCGGACTGCTTTACGTGGACGTCGTGGTGGATGCCGCGCTGGGCAACATGCAGCCGCCGCGCATTGCCGATGTCGCCATCCGTGACGAATCGGCGTCGCCGCAACACCGCCTGCTCCACGCCACGGGCCCTCCGGATGGCGGCGGTATGGACGGCATACGGGTCCGCGTGCCCCTGTACATGCCGGGGCGGGAGTGGATGGCGGTGATCACACCGACCTCCGGATACATCGATGCCCATCTCTCTCAGCACGCGTTCCATGCCCTGTGGACCGGCCTGCTGGCCACCGCGGTGCTGGGTCTGCTGGTGGCCTTCCGCGAACGCGGCCGGGCCCGCATCGAGCAGGCCCATCGCGAATGGCTCGACGCCTTCGACGCCGTGCGCCATCCCATCTTCCTCCATGACCGCAAGGGCCGCCTGCTGCGGGCCAACCGCGCCTATGCCGAACGCGCCGGGCTGGGCTACCGGCAGTTGATCGGGCGGCGGTACTGGGAGGTCTTTCCTCGCAGGGACCAGCCGCTGCCGGCCTGCCGGCTGGAGCTGGAGACAACCGGGGACCCCGAGGGGGAAAGCACGGCGGAGGCCCTCGATGAGGTCGTGCTGGATAGCGGCGAAACCTTCCTCTCCCGCGCCTTCGCGGTACGGGATGACACCGGCCGTTACCGTTACTCCATCCACGCCATGGAGGACATCACCGAGCAGCGGCGCGCTCAGGAGAGCCTGTCGCGGCATGTGGAACTTCAGGACATCGTGCGAAACATCTCCAACCGCTTCCTGAAGCTCGGTGCGGAGGGGACCGATGACGGGATCGATGCGGCGCTTCGCGAACTGGGCACCCACGTGGGGGTGGACCGCTGTTACCTGTTCCGGTTTTCGGATGACGGTGCCCGCCTGGACAATACCCACGAGTGGTGCGCCGAGGGGATCGCCCCGCAGATGCCGAGCCTGCATGACCTCCAGACCGCGGATCTTGGCTGGATGATGGCGCGGTTACGGAGATTCGAGCCGATCCCGGTGCCCAAAGTCGCCGACCTGCCGGCGGCGTCCGCGGAACGCGCCCACTTCGAGGCAGGCGGAATCCGGTCCCTGTTGATGGTGCCCGTGGTGCTGGGTGACCGCCTGACGGGTTTCATCGGATTCGACCGGGTGCGCAGGGAGGAGGGCTGGGATGAATTCGAGGTGGGGCTCCTTCAGGATGCCGCGGCGACCATCGCCTACGCCCTCGCGCAACGCGAAGCCCACCGTGCGCTGCAACGGGTGGATCGTTTGCTGGTTACTCTGAGCCATGCCAACGCGGCCCTGGTGCATGCGGGCGATGAGGAGGAACTGCTCCGGCGGACCTGCGACATCATCGTGGTGGACGGCGGTTTCCGGGCGGCCTGGGTGGGCTATGGGACCCCGGACGGTGGCTTGCACATGAGAGCCTGTGCAGGCGACTGTTGCGCGCGAATCGAGGCGATGGCGCAGCGCGGGTCCGGGGAGGCGGGCGGGCGGTGCCCCTGCGGGTTGGCCATCCACAGCGGTCAGACCCAGGCCTTCAAGGAATCTCTGATTAAGTCCCCATTGCATGGGATAATCGTCGA
>SKOF01000334.1 GCA_007120155.1 Thioalkalivibrio sp.
ACGGACCCGGATCGGTCTTGCGCCCGGGCGCGATGTCCGAGTGGCCGGCCAGAGCATCCGGTGCGAGGGTGGGATAGGCCTGGCGCAACGCGCAGATCACGGCCGCGAGCAGATCATACTGCACGGCCTCGAAGGGCCGATCGTCGCAGCCCTCCAGTTCGATGCCGATGGAGAAGTCGTTGCAGCACTCCCTCCCCTGCCAGCAGGAAACCCCCGCATGCCAGGCACGCTTGTGAAAGGGCACGTACTGCACCATGGCCCCGTCCCGGTGAATAAGCAGATGGGCCGACACGCGCAGACCGGCGATCCCGGCGAAGAACGGGTGCGCACGCGGATCCAGCGTATTAGTGAACAGGCGGCCGATCCACGGCCCGTCGAACTCCCCCGGCGGCAGGCTGATGGCATGGACCACCAGCAGTTCGGGCAGCACACCCTGGGGGCGCTCATCTTGATTGGGCGAGGGCACGTATGCCGCCGCATCCAGCAGACCGGTTTCCAGTTCCACCTTCATGGCGCCTCCCTCGGGGGCCGCACCAGAGCCTCCGCCACCGCCGAGCGGACGCGTTGCGGCAGGGGCTCCGCGTGCAGCGGTGCATGGTAATGCCCGTCATGGTAGAGAAACAGGCCGGGCAGATGGAACACCTCGAACTCCAGTGCCAGTCCCCCGTCGCGGGCCGCGTCCACCTCGTAGAGGGTCCAGGGCATCCCTTCGGCCACCATGCCGGACAACAGCCCCTTCCACCGGCGGCAGGCGCCGCAGTGCGGCCCGGTGAAGAGCACCACCGCCGTGCCCGGCGTCCCGGCAAGCACATGGTGGAAGTTGAACTGATCAAGCGTTTGCACGCATTGAAGTGTGAAGGGTGAATTGGGAAGTTGGAAGGGGCATCCAGGTGAGAAGTGTGAGTTGGGGCGTGGGAATCAATAACATTTCGCCCTTCCCAATTCACACTTCCAACTTCCTGTACAATCGCCGCGCCCATGACCTCCCGAACCCCTCCCCCGTTGAACCCCCAGCAGCGCGCCGCCGTGGAGCACGTGGATGGCCCGTTGCTGGTGCTGGCCGGGGCCGGCTCCGGCAAGACCGGCGTGATCACCCACAAGATCGCCCACCTGATCCGCGACCGGGGCATGGACCCGAAACGCATCGCCGCCATCACCTTCACCAACAAGGCCGCCAAGGAGATGAAGGCCCGGGCATCCAGGCTCCTGGACCGGGACGAGTCCAAGGGACTCACGGTCTCCACCTTCCACACCCTGGGCCTCAACTTCATCCGCCGGGAGTTGAAGGGCTTGGGCTACAAGGCGGGCTTCTCCATCTTCGACGCCGCCGACAGCCTGTCGCTGCTCAAGGAACTCACCTTCCGCGGTGACGACCCCACCGACCCGGAACCGGCCCGCCACCGGATCAGCCGCTGGAAGAACGACCTGGTCACCCCCGAGCAGGCGCTGTCCACCGCCACCGATGAGAAGGAGGCCGCCCAGGCCCGGCTCTACGCCGCCTACGTGCGCTCCCTGAAGGCCTACAACGCCGTCGACTTCGACGACCTGATCGTCCGGCCCGTGCGTCTGCTGGAGGAGAACCCCGAGGTCCGCGAGCGCTGGCAGAACCGCACGCGCCACCTGCTGGTGGACGAGTACCAGGACACCAACACCTGCCAGTACCGGCTGGTACGCCTGCTGGTGGGCGTGGACGGTGGGCTGACCGCCGTGGGCGACGACGACCAGTCCATCTACGCCTGGCGCGGCGCCCGGCCCGAGAACCTGGCGGCGCTGCAGAAGGACTACCCGCGTCTGAAGGTCATCAAGCTGGAGCAGAACTACCGCTCCACCAACCGGATCCTGCAGACCGCCAACCAACTGATCGGCAACAACCCCCACGTGTTCGAGAAGCGCCTGTGGAGCGCGCTCGGCGAAGGCGAGCCCATCCGCGTGCTGCCCTGCAACGACGGCGACCAGGAGGCCGCCCGGGTGGTCTCCGAGATCATGAAACACAAGTTCAGGCACCGTACCGAATACCGGGACTACGCCATCCTCTACCGGGGCAATCACCAGTCCCGGGTATTCGAGAAGCTGCTGCGGGAACATTCCATCCCTTACAAGGTGAGCGGCGGGCAATCGTTCTTCGAGCGCGCCGAGGTCAAGGACGTGATGGCCTATCTCCGCCTGCTGGCCAACCCCGATGACGACACCGCATTCCTGCGCATCGTCAACGTGCCGCGCCGGGAGATCGGCGCGGCGACACTGGAGAAGCTGGGCGAGTACGCCACCGAGCGCCACGTGAGCCTGCTCACCGCCTGCTTCGAGATGGGCCTCGCCGAGCGCCTGTCCAACCGGGCGCTGACGCGACTTCAGGGCTTCGCCGACTGGCTGCTGGAGTTCGGCCGCCGCGCCGAGGAAGGCGACCCCGGCAATGTCGCCCGGGCACTCATCGACGAGATCAGCTACGACGATTGGCTGCTCGACCAGTCCCGCGACCCCAGGGCCGCCGCCCGGCGCATGAACAACATCAACAAGGTGCTGGACTGGACGGCGCGCCTGTCGAAGGAAGGCGCCGGGGGCGGCAAGGACATCGGCGAGATCGTGCGCCACATGACGCTCATGGACATCCTCGACCGGGCCGGCGGCGAGGACGAGGCCGACGGCGTGCACCTGATGACCCTGCACGCCGCCAAGGGACTGGAGTTCCCCCACGTGTTCCTGGTCGGCATGGAGGAGGAACTGCTGCCCCACCGGGTGAGCCTCGCAGAGGACGGCCTGGAGGAGGAGCGGCGGCTGGCCTACGTGGGCATCACCCGCGCGCAGGCAACGCTCACCCTCACCTTCGCCCGCAAGCGCACCCGCTTCGGCGAGGAGGTGGACTGTGAACCCTCCCGGTTCCTCCAGGAACTTCCCCCCGAGCACCTGGAATGGCCAGACGCCACCCCGCCCGACCCGGAGGAGGCCCGCCTCACCGGCAAGGCGCACCTGAGCAATCTCAAGAGCCTGCTTTCCTAGAACCGCGACGCAAAACGCCACCCGGGGCACGTAGGTTGGGGTGAGCCTTGCGAACCCCAACACCGGTGGCCAGTATCGGAACGTTGGGGTTCACTGCGTTCACCCCAACCTAC
>SKOF01000322.1 GCA_007120155.1 Thioalkalivibrio sp.
CCTGCGGATCCAGGGTCTGCAGGAATCATTCTCAAACGGGCAGGACATCGCCGGAGAGCTGGCCGAGGCCCTGCGCGGCTGGCTGCTCAATCACATCCGCGCGGACGACCATGCCTACGGCCCCCTGGTGCGCGACTGGCTGCACGCCAACGCGCCGGAGGGCATGATTCAGCGCTGACGCCCTGTCCGGCATCCGGGCTTACTTCATCGCCACCTCACGGATCCCGCTTGCCGAGCCTGTCTCGCCGTTCAGTCGCTCGCGCATCACCTGCGGGGCGCACACCCTGTTCTCCAGGGCCGTCCGCGTCTCCGGCCAGCGGGCCTTGAGGCCACAGTCCGGATTGACCCACGGCCGGTCGGGAGACACCACGGCGACGGCCTTCTCCAGCAATGCCGTCATCTCCTCCACCGAAGGCACCCTGATAGGGGTCAAGTCTAGCAATAGATAGTAATGGGCGAATCCGGCTCAGAGAGCAAACATGGCTCATGCTAGAAGATGCTCCTCCCTGACCCGGACCTCCGTGATCATTCTCGCTGCTCGCATTACTATCTATTGCTAGACTTGACCCCTATCGAGTCTGACCCCTATCCTGAGTCTTGTTCAGTCCGATGCTTGCGCATGGGCGGCCAGCGCCTCCTCCAGCCGTGGCACCACCTGCTTTTTCCTGGAGATGCAGCCGGGCACATGGACAGCGTGCTGCCTGATCGGACCGAATGCTGCCTCCACGGCGTCGAGTCGATCGCCGATAGCCCACAGGTCGCTGGCCTGGCCATCGATGTCAGTGACCATCAGGACGACCAGCGCCAGCCCCCGTGCCTCGCGAACTGTGCGCATCTCGGCGAGGATATCGTCCTTGCGTTCCGCCAGCGCATCGGGCCCCATCACCTCGACCTGACCGATGCCCAGGCGCAGGTCGCCGACGTGGAATTCCTTGAAGTCGCTGCCGAGAATGTCCGCCACGGTCAGCATTGCGGTGGCCTCCGTGCGGATCTGCTGCAGACGCCGGTCGAACGCCTCCAGATTCAGCCCGGCCAGCGGCGCCAACCGGGCCGCCACACTTCGATCCTTGTCGCTGGTGGTCGGTGAGCGGAAGCCGACCGTATCGGACAGAATCGCGGCGACCAGCAGCCCCGCAAGAGGCGGCGTGGGCATGAGATCACTGGCGAAATAGAACTCGCCGACCATCGTCGCCGTCGCCCCGACGGGCTCACAATGCACGAGGATGGGTTCGGCTGTGCGCACATCGCCAAGCCGGTGATGCTCCAGAATCTCGTGAATCCTCGCCTTCTCAATGTTCGGCAGCGCCTGGCCGACTTCGCTGTGATCAACCAGGATGAGATCGAGCCCGGCAGCGTCGGTCAGCAGTTCCGGCACCGGCACATCGAAGTGCTCCAGTACGAATCGGGATTCCGCATTCAGTTCTCCGGCGCGCGCGGGCCGGACATCCGACTCACCTTGCAGATTCTTCAGATGCGCGTATGCAATCGCCGCACTGATGCTGTCAGTGTCGGGATTGCGATGTCCTATGACGTAGATTGGCTTGCCCACCGCCACTTACCGCCTTGCGTTCGGATAGGATGCGGCCGGCGGGCCACTCCTGCAGGCATCGCCGGCACCCTTGCGCGGGACGCCGGAGGCGGAAACACTCCCGGGACGGTACGCGCTGTGCTCGCGTATCAGTTCACCAGGGTCACGGCACCCTTGGCATGACGCGCGACCTTCTCGCTCACGCTGCCCATCAGCAGCGATTTGATGGGCGAGAGGCCACGGCGCCCCATCACCACCAAGGCCTTGGGATGCCGATCAATGTAGTTGATCAGTTCGTTTGCAGGGTCGCCGAACAGCACCAGTTCCTCGACCGTAGCCCCCGTGCTGCCAGTGGCAGCCCGAACCGCGTCGAATACTTCCTGGGCCGCGCTGCTCTCTACCTTCTTGACCTCATCGGCATCCATTTTCGAGAAGCCGACCATGGCCATGGGCGTCGCGGGGAAGACATAGGTCAACCGGATCGGACACTGGACCACGGCAGCCAGCCGCGCCGCGAAAGATGCGGCCCGCTTTGCTCCGTCGGAGCCATCGACAGGGACCACGATTTCATCAAACTCGACCATGTGGGAATCCTTTTGAGCTTCTTGTTGGCATACTCAGTCCGCGATCGCTTCGACCCCGAACACCCTGGCTGCACCCTGACCGGGATCTGGTCCACCTGGGACTCGCCAGTGCCCGACGATCCCCGGGGGCTTTCTGTATCGCCCAGCAACGCCCCAGCAAGGATAGACGCCGTCCCCCACCCAGGTCCAGACATGGCCTTTCCCTATGACCGACGGTCCCGACAGTGCGCATGATTTCGATGTATATGTTCTACGTTTTTCAGGGGGTCTTCCTTGACACCCATCATTTTTTCTCCGGCGAGGCCGCTCCGGGCCTCCGGACACACCGCCCGGCGTCACATCGGGGAACACCGGATGCATTCCCCTGGGTGATGTAGACGCCGGGTGGCTGCTGTCGCTCCTGGATGGCTTCCCGTTGCTTCACTCCGGCAGGGTGTAGCGGGCATGGACCAGTTCGGTGATCATCTGCCGTGTCTGCGCAGGCGGCAGGTCCGTGCGCTGCTCGACACGGTGCGTCTCCTCGGCCAGGAACTCGTCCCTCACCGCGTGGCGAAACCACCGCGAGTAGTCGCCGCGGCGCAGATGAAACAGCCAGGTCTGCTCGTCGATGCCCTGGGCGATCTGGCAGAAGATGGCTAGATTCTGCACCTTCAGGTTGTGGCGGCCGTCGGGGCCGCGGAAATAAAAGCTGTGCCAACGGAGGTTGCCCTCCGCGTACTTGCGGTGATGGCGCACGCGCTCCGCGCGCCCGGGCATGGGCCGCATGGCGAAGGGAGGCCGGGCATCGCCCACAAACCAGGCGACCACCTGCTCCGGCTCCCGTGTCAGGCCCTCGGGCCAGGGGACCGTTCTACCCGTGGCTCGGCCGAATCTGGCGAGGGTCTCCTCGGGAGAGGAACCGATGGCGAGCACGATGTCGATGGACGCCAGGATCTCCGGCGCAACATGCTCCGGATGCACCGTCACCAGCAGGGTCTCCCCGAGTCGTTTCGGCA
>SKOF01000129.1 GCA_007120155.1 Thioalkalivibrio sp.
GGGGGCGGGAAGGGGAAGGGGGACCAGCCGGTACGGCCGTCCGTCCGCGGTGCGCAGGGCCCGGAGTTCCGCCTCCATGGCCTTCAGGGGGCCGTGGTGGGCATCGCCCCTGTCCGTGCAGGTGACGTAGGCGATGGTGTCCGGGGAGCACAGGCGGGCCAGTGTGTCCACGTGTCCGTCGGTGTCATCCCCCTCCAGACGCCCATGCTCGAGCCAGAGCACCCGTTCGACTCCGAGGGAGGCCTTGAGCGCACGCTCGGTGGCTGTCCGGTCGAGATGCGGATTGCGGGTCGGGGTGAGCAGGCAGCCCGAGGTCGTGAGCAGCGTGCCCAGACCGTCGGATTCGATGGAACCGCCCTCCAGGACCAGGTCGACCGGTTCCAGGGGCGTTTCCCCGAAGACGGCCTGCGCGTGCAGGCGGGCGGTGATACGGGTGTCACGGGCAGCCGGGTACTTGCCGCCCCAACCGTTGAAGATGAAGTCCAGCAGTAGCGGCCGGCGGTCTTCCAGCACCGTGACGGGGCCGTGGTCCCGGGCCCAGGTGTCGTCGGAGGGCGCGATCGCTGCGGTTACGCGGGCCGGGTCCGCGCCGTTCTCCGCCAGCCGCCGGGTGACATGCCCGCGATGCGCCTTATCGCGGCACACCACCAGCAGGCGTTGGAATCGGGTGACTGCCGTGCCGATGGCGGCGAAGACGGTGTCCGCCTCGTTCAGGAGGGGTGCCCAGTCACTGTCGTCATGGGGCCAGGTGAGCATGACGCCGCTCTGGGGCGCCCACTCGGCGGGCAGTACGCGGGGCATGCGGCGGGTTATCGGGATTCCGAGACCTCTTTGCGTACCACGGTATGGATCACGAAGGGGCCTTCGAAGAACACGGAGTAATCGTTGTAGTCCCAGCGGCTGATGGGCGGCTCGCCCACGGCGTCATGTCGCGTGCCGGGCTCGCCGAAGCGGGTCAGTACGGTACGTTCGTGCATGCCGCGGGTCGGCTGCTCCGCCCGCTCCACCACCCGGGGTTCACCGTCAATGAGCAGCACGTCGGCGGATATGGGCAGGGTGATCAGGCCGAGGACCAACAGGCAGGGAAGGAATCCGCGTAGAATGGACATGATGCGCTCCGGCATGCTCAAGGGACCATCGTCAGACTATAGCATTGAACTTTAGCCTCAGGAAACCGGTCCAGGTTGTTGACCAATCGACATTTTTGACCTTTCGTCAGCCGAGTGGGCTCCGTCACGGATTCCATGACGGCGACGATCCCGGCCCAGGTGGACCCCCCCATGCATTTCGATCCTGCCCTGACGGAGGCCAGACTCGTGCGGCGCTACAAGCGTTTTCTGGCCGATGTGCGCACCGACGACGGCTGTGCGTTCACGGCCCACTGCCCCAATACGGGCTCCATGCTGGGCTGCATGACCCCGGGGGCCCGGGTCTGGCTGAGTCATTCCTCGGATCCCAAGCGCAAGTATGCGTATACCTGGCAGTTGGTGGAGGCGGACGGCACGATGGTCGGAATCAATACGGGACTGGCCAACCGGCTGGTGGAGGAGGCCATCGCCTCCGGCGTGATCTCCGAGCTTTCGGATTGGCCGTCGTTGCGCCGGGAGGTGCGATACGGGACCCGGCGCAGCCGTATCGACCTGCTGCTGGAGGCCGGGGACAGGAGATGCTATGTGGAAGTCAAGAACGTCACCGCCGCGGTGGACGGCGGTGTGGCCATTTTTCCGGATGCGGTGTCCGTTCGGGGCACCCGCCATCTGGAGGAACTGATGGCCATGCGCCGCGAGGGTCACGAGGCGGCCTTGGTGTTTTGCGTCCAGCGAGGCGACGTGGAACGTGTCCGTCCCGCCGATCGCATCGATCCCGTCTACGGGGAACGCCTGCGCGAGGCGGCGGATGCGGGTGTCCGGGTGCTGGCCTACCGGGCCGACGTGGACCCTGCAGGGGTCCGGCTGGCGAAACCGCTGAACGTGGACCTGTCTCCATGACGTATCCGGCTCACCGGCGGTGGCGTCAGTCATGCAACGTGTCGTCCGCTGTGATTTAATCCGCGCATGTTCCGGCCTCTAGAACTGTTTATCGGGCTGCGCTATACCCGCGCCAAGCGCCGCAATCATTTCATCTCGTTCATCTCCCTGATCTCCATGGTGGGGATCGCGCTGGGGGTGATGGCCCTGATCACGGTGCTTTCCGTGATGAACGGCTTCGAGAAGGAACTGCGCGAACGCATCCTCGGAATGGTGTCCCATGCCACGATCAGCGAGTATTCCGGCCGCCTGCGCGACTGGGAGGGGCTGGCTGCGCGCCTGGAGGGCCAGCCGAGGCTGTTGGGGGTTGCCCCGTATGTGCAGGCCGAGGGCATGCTCACCGCCCCGGGGCAGGTCAGCGGTGCCATGATTCGCGGCATTGTCCCGGACCGGGAGGAGACGGTGTCCCGGGTGACCGAACATATGCGATTCGGCAGCATGGACCGGCTCGCGGGCGGTGATTACGGCATCGTTTTGGGCCGCGAACTGGCCGCAAGCCTCGGGGCCGGCGTCGGTGACCGGGTGACCCTCGTGACGCCCCAGGCCTCGGTGACTCCGGCGGGGGTCATGCCACGGCTCCGGCGTCTGCTGGTGGTCGGTATCTTCGAGGTGGGCATGTACGAGTATGACCGGGGCACTGCCTTTGTCCATCTCGATGATGCCCGGCGCATCTTCCAGATGGGAGATGAGATCACCGGACTGCGCCTGCGCATGGATGACATGATGCGCGCGCCGTTCATTGCCCGGGATCTGGCGCAGGATCTGGGGGGCGGATTCTGGGTCAACGACTGGACGCGTCAGCACGCCAACTTCTTCCGTGCGGTGCAGACCGAGAAAACCGTGATGTTCATCATCCTGTCGCTGATCGTGGCGGTGGCCGCCTTCAACATCGTCTCCACGCTGGTCATGGTGGTGACCGACAAGCAGGCCGATATCGCCATCCTGCGTACCCTGGGTCTGTCACCTCGTTCGGTGATGGGCGTGTTCATGGTGCAGGGGACACTGATCGGCTTTGTCGGCACCACGGTGGGCATCGTTCTGGGCATACTGCTGGCCCTGAATGTCGAGAC
>SKOF01000104.1 GCA_007120155.1 Thioalkalivibrio sp.
CTCGCCTTTCCCGTTCACGATCTGGATGCGGCGCGCGCCTTCTACGGCGGTGTGCTTGGTTGCCGTGAGGGACGCAGTGCCGGAACCTGGGTCGATTTCGATCTCTACGGCCACCAGATCGTGGCCCATTTTGCCGGTCAGCCGTCACGCACGGCCGTCGAAAGCGAGGTGGACGGGCACCGGGTACCGGTACCTCACTTCGGTGTGATCCTGACCATGGACCAGTGGCAGGCGCTGGCCGAACGGTTGCGCCGCGCCGGTATCCGGTTCGTCATCGAGCCGTATGTGCGCTTTGAGGGCGAGCCCGGTGAGCAGGCTACCATGTTCGTCCTCGATCCGAGCGGCAACGCACTGGAGTTCAAGGCGTTCGCGGACTTCGGACAGATCTTTGCCGGGTAATGCACCGGGCGGGCATCGCCCCCGAGCCATTGCCCGCGTATACACAGGGCGACTCCCTGATCTGATATCTTTCCCTGAAAGTGATTTTCAACCGATCCGCATACCATTCCGACGAGGAACCAGCATGACCCGTTTGAAGATGAAGATATCAATGGCCGCTCTTGCTATAGCCATGGCGGTGCCGGGCCTGGCAGGCGCGCAGGTGCCGGATGCCGAGCGTCTGGTGCGTGCGGCCCAGAGCGTGGACCTGGACCGGGCGCACGAGATCCACATGGACACGTGTTTCCGCTGTCACGGCGCCGAGGGTCTGAGCACCAACCCGGATACGCCGCGCCTGGCCGGCCAGCATTTCCAGTACATCGCCAGGCAGCTGGCCGACTTCCAGTCGGGCCGCCGCGCCAGCGACGTCATGCAGCCGCAGGCCAAGGACCTGACCAAGGACGAGATGCTGGCACTGGGCGTGTTCTACAACGTCAAGCCTTCGCCCGCGCAGCGGGTGCGGGATGCGGAGCTTGCCGCTGTGGGCCGTTTCCTCTATCACCGCGGCAACCAGTATTCGGGTGTGCCCAACTGCGCGGGTTGCCACGGCGAGCGGGGTATGGGGACCGACGACCTGCCGCGCCTCGCCAGCCAGAGCGCGCGCTATACGGAGACCCAGCTGGAACTGTTCATCGAGCGTCCCCGGACCGAAGACAACGAGGTCATGCACGAGGTCGCATCCAAGCTCACGGAACTGGAGGTCAAGGCGCTGGCGGCATACATCAGCTCGATGGATTGATCGGGGCGCCGTGGCGCGTGTCCCGAAAGTGAATGATCCTGCGGGGGCGGACGGATCCGCCGCGGCGACCGCCGCCCCCGCGTACGGGCGCCGGTCCCGTTACGTCACCGCGGTGTCCGTGCGCACAATCCGGTTACGGCCCTGGTGCTTCGCCGCGTACAGCGCCTGATCGGCCCGTTCAATGAAGGCATCCGCGGACTCCCCCGGACGAAACTCCGCGATACCGGCGGAGCAGGTCTGTCCCTGCGGCACGAGCGTACGAAGGCGTTCCACTGCCGCATGGCATTGCCGGCCGTCGATGTCCGGAAAGACGATGATGAACTCCTCACCGCCGAATCGGGCCAGCACATCGGTCGGGCGCAGCACGTTGCGCCAGGCTGCCACCAGTTCCCGCAGCAATTCGTCTCCGGCGGAGTGTCCGCAGGTGTCATTGAACTGCTTGAAGTGATCCAGATCCAGGAAGGCGAGGGTCAGGGGAGTGCGATTGCGTTCGGCACGGGTCATCTCGCGAGCCAGCTCGCGTTCGAGATGCCTGCGGTTGGCTGCACCGGTGAGCGGATCCGTCCTGGAAATGCGCTCGAGCGCCTCGGCCTGCCGGTGGGTCTGCCTGATCAGGCCGGACATGCGGTGCATCACCAGCAGGAAAAGCAGGATCGAACCGATCGCGGCAACGCGGACAATCTCGACATCGGTCCCGGCGGTGAACAGGATCACCGCGGGCACGAGCACCGATGCCGCCCCCAGGACGAGGAGACGTCGGCGTGACAGTTCGAGGCTTGATGCGCGGGAACGCGGTTCGGCGAATGCCGACGGATGCCACGCCGCAGCCATGAACAGGGCATACGCGGCCAGCCACAAGCCGTCCGTGATGCCGCCGGGCGCGTACCATCCGGTCGAGTTTCCATGGGCGTAGAGCAGGTCCGCGACCAGGTAGGCGAGCATCCCCAGGAGCAGAAACAGGTGGGCGGCGATCCGGGTGCGGTGCAGGAATACGAGACGCAGGATGAGCGGCAAAAGCATGAGGTCCGCCACCGGGTAGGCGGTGGATACCAGCAGGTGAACCACGGTCAGGTCGGGATCGTATATATGGGGCGCGATCAGCAGCGCCCAGCCGAGCACGCCCGCCGAGATGCCCACCATCAGCGCATCGCTGAACGCACCATCGTCGCCGCCGCTCTGGCGCCCGAGCATCCACAGTGCCGCCATGAACAAGGGGTATACGGCGAGATAGAAGGCGTCGGGTGCCGACGGAAAGGGTTCCAGGCCACGGAGATCAAGCCAGTACCAGATGCCGTGGCCGACGGCCGCCAGTGCGAGCGCGCACGCGATCAGGTTCCAGGCCGCCGGACAGAATATGCGCGGCCGGCGGCGCGTGGCCAGGGCAAGGGCGAGTGCGGCCAATGCAGTGGCGATCACGTAGACGGCACTGGCGAACAGGCCGTAGGGGACCACGACATACAAGGCGGCGACTGCCAGGCCTGCGGCGAGCAACTGGCCGGCACGTCCATGCGCCGATGCGCTGTTGCCGTCGCGGGTGCCGCCTACGCGTGAAGGGGCGCGCCGGGTGCCGCTGAGGTCATTCATGGCCGGGTCGGGGGGCATCAACCCGTTGTTCAGGCGGGAAAAACATACGCCATCATACCTTGGATGCAAGCGCGAGGTGCAGCGGCCTGTCCGGCATCCGCAGGTTTCCCGCGCCAGCGCGATGACAACCGTCGGGAGGCCGATCGGGGCACACCCGCCCCGATCCGTCGCCCGGCTGGCCGATCAGCCCCGCCTTGAGACCGGGCGTTGCTCGATGTCGCGGCTGGAACCCGCGATCCAGATGAAGATGCCCATGAGCACCGGAAGGGTCAGGTCGTACCAGAGCGGTTCCCGGAGACCCACGAGCAGTTCAAACCAGCCCAGTTGCCCCCGCGCCACGGCGGTCACGGGCGCCAGCAGCTGGTGATAGCCCGCATCGGCCAGCCCGAACGCGACCACGATCGCGATCAGGCCGAGCACGGCGCCGATGGAGCCGGCCACCCGGTGCGCGATCCAGCCGCCGATGCTGGCGGCCGTCAGGCAGACCACCAACGCGATCCCGATCCAGAGCGTGTTGAACTCCAGGCTGTCGCTGACCAGGGCGTGCTCGGGCCCGAGCAGCAGAAACAACGGTACCAGGCACAGAAGGGCGATCCCGGAAATCACGGCCACACCGGCCGCCACACCCAGCAGCAAACGCATTGCAGGCATCCTCCGCAAGCACGGCGACGGGCCGAACCGGCTTGTCCGAAGGCGCCCGGACAGGCATTCATTAGAGCGGAAACCGTGCCGTGGGTTCCCGCGCCGCCCCGGTGGTCCGTGCGGGCTGTGCGCATCCGGCGGTGATGGCGGTTCGGACCCCGGTTACCGCCACGCCCCCGCGCATTTGTGAGATGGACGTGATTTTCCTAAGATTGACGGCACCCCCATGTCACATACCGTACCCCCCGCGTGAAAAGGAGGAGCGAAGGTATGAGGAAAGGGAAGACGGCGCAGTTGAGCATCCCCCAGGCGGCCGGGCGGACCGCCGGTGGCGGCATCAGCCGGCCGCTGGACCACTGGCTGGTGCGCAGGATGCTGGCGTGGATGCATGAGCCCCCGGTGGTGGTCCGGCTCTGGGACGGGACGGAGATCAGGCCTTCCACCCCCGCGCCCGAGGTGACCATGGAGATCAGGGACCGGGGGGCACTGCTGACGCTGCTGCTCAACCCTGACCTGAACTTCGGCGATCTCTACAGCGCCGGGCGCATCGAGATCCACGGGGATCTGACGGGTTTCCTGGTCGAGATGTACCGCCGGTTGAACACCCGCGGGGACGCGCCTTTTCTGCGTGCCGCCCGGGCCTGGATCAACCGGCCGCGCCGCAACAGCCTCTCCGGTTCACAGGATAACATCCATCATCATTACGATCTCGGCAACGACTTCTATCGCCTGTGGCTGGACGGGGAGCACATGCAGTACACCTGCGCCTATTACCCGGATGCATCCCTGACCCTGGAGCAGGCGCAGGCGGCCAAGATGGATCACGTATGCCGCAAGCTGCGGCTTCGCCCCGGCGACACCGTGGTGGAGGCCGGCTGTGGCTGGGGCGGGTTGGCGCGCTTCATGGCGCGCCATTACGGGGCCAGGGTGCGTGCCTTCAACATCTCCCGGGAGCAGGTGGCCTTCGCGCGTGATCGGGCCGCGCGGGAGGGGCTCGGAGACCGGGTCGAATATGTGCAGGACGACTACCGCAACATCGAAGGGCACTACGACGTGTTCGTCTCCGTCGGGATGCTGGAACACGTGGGTACGCTTCAATACCGGGAACTGGGGGAGGTGATCCGGCGCAGCCTCAGGCGCGACGGGCGGGGCCTGATTCACACCATAGGCCGCAACCGGCCGAAGCCCCTGAACGCCTGGATCGAGAAGCGTATCTTTCCGGGCGCCTACCCGCCCACCCTGCGCCAGATGATGGACATCTTCGAGAACACGCCGTTCTCCGTTCTGGACGTGGAGAACCTGCGCCTGCACTACGCGCGCACCCTGCACCACTGGCGGGAGCGCTTTGAGCAGCACTGTGAACGGGTGGGCGAGATGTTCGACGAGCAGTTCGTGCGCGCATGGCGCCTGTATCTGCACGGGTCGGAGGCGGCCTTCAGCGCGGGTGAGCTGCAGCTGTTCCAGGTGGTGTTCGCGCACCATCACAACAACGACATCCCGGCTTCACGCGCCCACCTCTACGACGGGCGCATGCCGCCGTGACCGGCCCGCGCGATTGCGACGTGATCATCGTCGGCGGGGGGCCGGCAGGGTCCACCCTGGCCTGGCGGCTCGTCCGGGCGGGGCTCGACGTGGTGGTGATCGACAAGAAGACCTTTCCCCGCGACAAGGTCTGTGCGGGCTGGGTGACGCCGGCAGTGGTCGACGCACTCGCGCTCGACCTGGATGCGTATCGACGCGGGCGGGTGCTGCAGGAGATCCGCGCCTTTCGCATCAGCATGCTGGAGGGGCCCGAGGTGCGGACCCGTCACGATGCCGTGGTGAGCTACGGGATCCGCCGTTGCGAGTTCGATCATTATCTCCTGGAACGTTCCGGCGCCGCGCTTGAACCGGGCGAGACCGTCAGGGATCTGGAACGCAAGGGGGGGCGATGGGTGGTCAATGACCGCCTGCGGGCCCCGCTGCTGGTGGGGGCCGGCGGACATTTCTGTCCCGTCGCGCGTCGTCTGGGGGCCGATCTGGGCGGCAGCGAGCGGGTGGTGGCGGCCCAGGAGGTGGAGTTCCCCATGGATGAGCGCCAGCGCGCCGCATGTACGATCCGGGGCGACACCCCGGAGTTGTTCTTCTGCCGGGACCTGCAGGGCTATGCCTGGGTGTTCCGCAAGGGCGATTTCCTGAACATCGGCCTGGGCCGCGAGGACAATCACCGGCTGGCCGAACATGTGGCGGCCTTCGTGGAGTTCCTCCAGGCGCGTGGCAGGATACCCGTCGATCTTCCGGGCCGCTTCAAGGGACACGCCTACCTGCTGCACACGCACGCGGGGCGCGAGGTCCTGGGCGAGGGCGCCCTGCTGATCGGCGATGCGGCCGGCCTGGCCTATCCCCGCAGCGGCGAGGGCATCCGCCCGGCCGTGGAGTCGGCCCTGCTGGCGGCGGATACGATTCTCGAGGCGGGGGGCGATTACGGCCCGGGGCGTCTTGATGCCTATGCGCGGCGGTTGCAGGAGCGTTTCGGACGCCGAGCGGACGGCCGCCCCGCGAACCCGCTGATGCCGCCCGGCATCAGGACCCGAATCGGAGAGCGGCTGCTGGGTACGCACTGGTTCGCCCGGCGGGTGGTGGTGGACCGCTGGTTTTTGCATCAGCATGAACCGCCCCTGGCGACGGTCCGGGAGGCTTGAGCCGGGGCCCCGCGCGTGGCCGGTCCTCAGTGGGATGCCCGGGGCGCCTCCCCACCTCGCTGTGCTGTCAGTCTCGGGACTCCCCCGATGGCGTGCGTCGTTCCCACATGGGCATCCGGCCCAGTTCCCCGTATCCGAGCCGGGCGTACACACTTGCCCCGGAGGGGCTCGCCTGGAGCGAGGTGGATGTCATGCCGCGTGCCCGCGCCTGCCGCAGTGCCGCGGCCATCAACCGGGTCGCCAGTCCGCGACCCTGGTAATCGGGCAGCGTCGCGACCGCCGTGATGCTGCAATCCCCTTCGGCGGTGTCACAGGTGAGCAGGGCGCTGACAGGCCTGTCGTCGATCCGCGCCAGATATCCCCGCCAGCGCCTGTTCGGCCAGCGGTCGAATACGGCTGCGAAAGCGGGCGGCGGAAAGCCGAAGGCGGCGTCATTGATGACGCCCAGCGTTCGCAGATCATCGGTCTCTTCCCAGTCGAGGTCACCGGCGGCGGGCAGCCGGAGATCAGGGATGTGCGCCGCCATGGCCACCGGATCGTAGTCGAACACGTGGGCCCTTGATGCAAGGAACGCCGGTGTCGACGTGTCGCCCGGTCGCACCCATACCGTCCAGGCCCGGACGCCCGCGGCATCGTAGGCCGCGGCAATGGTGTCGTAATGCGTCCGGAGGGCGTCGGGGGATTCGTACGCCACCCCGTTGAAAAGCGAACGGTCGGGGGCGGCCGGATTGATTCCGGCGACGATACCCGGCAGCGTCAGCACGCGGCCGTGAATGGAACAGCACGCCAGGAACGCGCATTCGTCCACCACGCTTGCATGTACCCGCTCCAACAGAGTGTTCTGCTTCATCGCCTCTCGTCACGCGTGCACCGGTCCCGGCACTGTCACGCGCCATGATCGGGCAACTTCTGCGGCGTTGGCAACGATATGAGCGGTTCGGGACCGGATTCCGTGCGGGGGCTTCGCCGACCCCGCCCTGCGTTGGGAAAACGTGTTCCTTGCCCGGTTTGGCGGGTCGACGCCTGGTTTATACTGCCCGTACCTCGCTGCAGCCCGCAGCGCCCAAGATGATGCGACCTGTTGAGCAACCGTAGCATAGCGGTCCTGATAATGTCGGCCCTGGCCTGGCTGGCGACCATGACGCCGTTGCCGGCCGCGGATCGTCCCCCCGCCGGGGATCCGGAGCCCGGCGGCGTGGCGCAGACCCTGGATGACCACCAGAGAGTGGTGTCCGAATCGATCCGGACGCTTTCCCGGCGCATGGACCGCATGTTCGGGACCACCGAGACCCTGCCGGACGAAGTCTATGATTCGATGCTCCGGCTGCGGTTTATCCAGCGCGTGGACGAGGGCGGCGGGGGAGACTTCGAGCTCGGTGCCGGCGGCGTCCTGAGCCTGCCCGGCACCGAGCGCAGGCTCAGCCTGGTGTTCATCAGTGATGACTACGACGATCCCGTGGCCCGGGAGCGCGGCACGGAACGCGAACTGGAGGATCCCACGCGAAGATCCCTGGCGCTGCGCCTGCTGCGGCCCCCCGACCCCTGGGGCAGCGATATTTCGGTCGGCCTGCGTTCCGGCGATCCCATCGATATGCTCACACGCGTCCGCGGCTGGCGAGACTTTTATGTCGGAGACCTTCGGATAAGGCCCGGCCAGTCGCTGTTCTGGTACGACGAGGGCGGTGTAGGCACCGCAACGGATTTTCGTGTGGAGCGCCCGCTTGCCGCGACGCGGATGCTGTTGCGCAGCCACACCAGGGTGACCTGGTTCAAGCGCGAAGAGCAGTTCTACTACGACCAGGTCTTTTCACTCCTCCAGCCGTTTGCGCACCGCCGGGACCTGTTGTGGCAGATCGGCGTGCAGGGCGAGAGCGAACCCAATGACCGCGTGACCCGCTACTATGCCCAGGTGCGCTGGCGCAGCGTCCTCCACCGGGACTGGCTGATCGCGGAGCTTCGGCCGCAGGCCCTGCGCGAACGCGAGAACGATTTCAGGACGCAGTGGCGCCTGTACTTCGGGTTCGAACTGCTGTTCGGCGACCCGCAGCACTACTGAACGCGCGGGCGCGATCCGCAGGGGTCGTGAGCAGACGCATCAGACGGATCGAGGTGTATCGTCATGCATGCCGATGACGCAGTGCACATCCTGTCCGCCGTTGCCCCGACGGGCGGCCCTCAGGGATCCGGCAGTTCCAGTTTCCGCCCGGAGCGCATGAGTGCCTCACACTCGGCCGGTGGCAGGGGCGGACTGAACAGATAGCCCTGGATCGCGTCGCAGCCCTCGCCGTAAAGGAAGGCCAGTTGTTCCCGAGTCTCGACCCCCTCCGCGACCACCTGCAGGCCGAGTCCGTGACCGAGGCGGAGGATCGAGCGCACGATGGCCATGTCGTTTTCGTCATGAGGAATCTCGCTGATGAAGGACTGGTCGATCTTGAGCCAGTGGATGGGCAAGGTCTTGAGGTAGTTGAGCGAGGAGTAACCGGTGCCGAAATCGTCCACGGAGATGCGAATTCCCTGTTTCGCCAGTTGCAGGAGCACGTCTGAGGCGGCGGCAGGGTCATCCATGATGACAGATTCGGTGATCTCCAGGTTGAGTGCACTGCCCGGCAGGTCCGCATCGGCCAGGATCGACCCTATGGTGTGCGGCAGGTTCACCTGGCGCAACTGCCGCGTGGAGAGGTTTACCGCGACGCGTCCGGGATCGAGCCCCAGGGAACGCCACGCGGCCAACTGCCGGCAGCTCTCGCGCAGCACCCATTCGCCCATGGGCAGGATGATCCCGGTCTCCTCCGCGACGGGGATGAACTCCAGCGGGCTGATCGCACCGACGCCGGGAGAGTTCCACCGCAGCAGCGCCTCCCATTCGCCGATGCCCCCGTGCGACAGGAAGGCCTTGGGCTGATAGACGAGATGAAACTCGTTCTGCTCGAGCGCGTGCTTCAGTTTCGCTTCGATCAGGGCGCGCCTGGCAATGGTGTCGCTCAGGTCCTGGCTGAACAGGATGACGCACTGCCGCCCGCGGGTCTTGGCGTGATGCAGGGCCACGTCGGCATGGCGCAGCAGAACGCTGGAAGTGTCTCCATCCATCGGGCTGGTCACCACGCCCATGCTGGCCGTGATCTCCAGCCGGTCATCGGCCACCGCAAACGGTGCCTGCATGGCGTGAAGCAGGCGCTGCGCAATGTCGTGTGCCTGTGCCGGCGTGGTCCGCTCAAGCAGGATCATGAAGTTGTCGCCGCTGAACCGGGCGATGAACGATCCTTCGGGGACGGTGCTGCGAATCCGATCCGCAACGGCAATCAGGAGCAGGTCACCCCGCTCGTGGCCCAGGGTGGCGTTGACGGTCTTGAAGCGGTCCAGTCCAACAGAGATGACCGCGCAGCTCTCGTCGATCTGGCGCCCCTCCCTGATCACCTCGTCGAGGCGCTCGTTGAAGGACATGCGGCTTGCAAGCCCTGTCAGCTTGTCGTGTACCAGCATGTTGCGGATCTGTTGAAAAGGCTGCTGGATGGCCTCCGCGAAGATCGCGCGATACAGGAAGAAGTAGGCCATGACCTTGTAGCCGTGACCCATCATGTTGGCGGTGTTGGTCACCTGGACGTACATGGTGAAGAACAGCTCGCCCACGGCCATCAACAGAAGCGCCAGCATGAGGCTGCCGACGTCGCAATGGCGTACCCGCCGGCGGCGCAGGAACAGAAGCACGGCGGTGGCGATGTACAGGCTGAAAACCAGCCATTCGATCCATATCTTCAGCGGTGTCAGGCCTTCGCCCGGCACGAACATCGCCGGCAGCACCTGCGGGTAGCGCAGTATCGGCCAGGACAGGGCCGCCGTCAGCGCAAGCGTCGCCATGAGCATCCATTGCCGTTCACCGGCGCCGGCCGGGCGTGTGTCCGGAAGCAGCACGTACAGGAGAAGGCCGATGCCTGCGGAAACACGCGCACACAGCCAGAACAGGATCGACTTGTGCGGGCTGTTATCGGTCACCAGGGCGGGCATGCCCTCGTAGCTCAGGAGGTGAAGCCCGTCGAACAGGGCCGCCGCCAGGAACGCGCAGCCCAGTACCACCACCCGCACGGAGCGTTGCGCGTGCGGTGTACCGTAGGCGGTGAAGAAGATCAGCGCCGCCACCACGACGGCGAAGATCTCCATGATGGAATGAACGGCCAGAAAGGCGGGCTGTGAAATGGGGATCTGGTTGGCGGGAAAGGCCTGCCAGAGCAGCAGCGGAGGCCCCAGAAGAAGCAGGATGATGCCCATCCGCTGAACAGGGGCCGCAGCACGCCAGTTCTGTGCCATTACCCCCATGGGTCTATTCGTCCCGCCACGGCCGGTGACGAATGCCGGTCATGTGCCATCGGACCCGGACGCGTGATCATGTTCAGGGCAATGCACCGCAGCGGGCATGCGTATCCTCTTGCAGGGCGCATGGCTGCGCCGCATGGCACCGGTGTCGGTCCGCATCGGTTCTGGCTGTCCCTTTTATCTTGCGCGTGTCTTGTGGGCGGGTCGTGGCAATCTTCCGCAGCGCTCGACCATAGAATAGTGGCTTGCTGCCGATGTGGGCAACACGGCAGCGGGCGCCGTCCGTGCCCGTCGGCCTGGACATTGCTCGGGGATGGACCCGGGGCATCCTCGGCCGCCAGAGAAGATGCAGTGCTTCGCCGCCTGTCCGCCATGTGAAGCCGGTTGAACCGGATTGACGGGATCTGTCGCAGGTTCGCAGGGTGGCGGACCCTGTCCTGGCTGGTTAGCATTGCCCCTTTCGGGAGTATCCCGAAGTGTGCAGGCAATCGACGGGAGGACTACATGAGAAAACACGGTGTGATGGCCGCCCTGGGCGGCGGGCTTGTGGCGACGCTGGTGGCGGGGGCTGTTGCGGCTTCGCAGGATATTGACGGGGCGGGCGATCATCCCGACGTCCCCCGCGTAGCCGGTTCCCATATCGTGTACCAGGATCATGTGGATTTTGATCGCGTCACGGTCCCCGTGGGCCCGTATTCGCGTGACGGCTTCGAAGATGTCGAGGTGATGGAGGGCGAGGTCCTGAACCTCAGCTATGTATTCGACAACCCGGATGTGGCAACGCTTCGCGTGAAACGCAGCTATCTGCAGGCGCTGGAGGAGCGGGGGTTCGAGATCCTGTTCAAGGGCAGCGAGGAGGAACTGTCCGGCGGCGCGGGGCGGCTGTTTTTCCGGGAGTCGGGTCTGTACGAGCGCGGCGCCAGGGACTGCTGCCGCATTGCCAATCGCGATCGTCAGGTGCGTTATATCGCGGCGCGATCCCGGGCGGGTGACGTGCTGGCGGCGATTGCCGTGTTCAACGCGCGGGGCGTGGACGGACCGGCGGTCTCGAAGGCGATCGTCACCGCACGGGAGATGGACGCGACCATGGATCATCAGCCCCTGACGGCGGGCGAAA